>VGDA01000328.1 GCA_016869915.1 Alphaproteobacteria bacterium | reverse complement strand
GATCAGCAGCGAGAGCCCGTAGGGCGGCGTGATGAGGCCGAAGGCGAGGGTGGTGACGAGCACCACGCCCATGTGCACGGGCTTGATGTCGCCGAGTTCGGTCAGCGCGTTGACGATCGGCATGAAGATGATGATCGCGGGCACCGCGTCGACGAAGTCGCCGACGATGATGAAGAGCCCGACGAGCAGCAGCATGATCATCGTCGGATCCGTGCCGGCGAAGGCCTTGATGGCGCCCGCGACCGTGTCCGGGCCGCGCAGGTAGGCGAGCATCCAGCCGAAGGCGGAGGCCGCGGCGACGGCGGAGAGCGGCAGGGCGTAGACCAGGCCCGTGTACATGAAGTCGCGCGGCAGCTCGCGGATGTGCGTCGGGCGCAGCGCCGGGATCAGGACCACGAGGATGTAGACCGCCGCGACCATTCCCGCCTCGGTCGGCGTGAAGGCGCCGGTGAGGATGCCGCCCATGATGATCAGCGGGATCACCATCGGCAGGGCGGAGCCGCGCGCGGCGACGAAGAGCTCCGTATGGGTCGCGCGTGGCTTGAGCTTGCCCACGGGACCGAAGAAGTAGCTGTAGACCATCAGCCCGATGCCGATCAGCACGCCGGGCACGATGCCGCCCAGGAACAGGCCGCCGATCGACACGTTGCCCGTCGCGCCATAGACCACGGCCATGATCGAGGGCGGGATGAGGTTGGCGATCGTCGAGGCCGAGGCGATCAGCGCCGCGGTGAAGGACCGGTCGTAGCCTTCCTTGTCCATTTCCGGCGCGACGGTACGCGCGAGCACCGCGACGTCCGCCGCCGAGGAGCCGGAGATGCCGGCGAAGAACATGCTGAACAGCGTGACGACCTGGGCGAGGCCGCCGCGCAGGTGGCCGACCATCGCCTGGGCAAGGCGGATCATGCGCTGCGTGACGTCGGCCGAGGTCATCAGCTCGCCGACCAGCAGGAAGAAGGGGATGGCCAGCAGCGTCTCGGAATCGATGCCGTGGAAGAGCTGGCCGACGATGGAGTCGAAGCTCACCGGGGTGAAGGCGGTGGCGAGCAGCACGCCCGCGATGATCGCGAAGGCGACCGGGACGCCGAGATACCCCAGTAGGAGGAAGGATCCTCCCATCAGGACGATGAGGGCACCGTTGCTCATTCGGGTGTCTCCCCCATGTACTCGTTGTCCTCGGGGCCCTCGAAGCCGTTCCTCCAGCCATTGACCAGCTGCTCGATCGCGAACAGCGCGACGAGCGCGCCGGCGAAGGGAACCGCGGCGGTATAGGCCGTCATCGGGATCAGCGAGGGCATGCGGAACTGCCCCATGTCGACGATCGCGATCCTTGTCCCGAACCAGACCATGACCAGCGCGACGGCCAGGACGACGAGGCGGTTCAGCGTCTCGATCACGAGGCGCCTGGTGCCCTTCATGTGGCGCGTGATCTCGGCGAGGTAGATGTGGTCGAGGCGGCGCGTGGCGGCGGCCATGCCGATGAACACGCCCCAAGCGAAGAAGCCGGTCGTGAACTGCTGCAGCCAGAGCCATGGCATGCGCAGCTCGCGGGTCACGACGTCGAAGAACACGCATGCCGTGAAGCCCGACATGCAGATGCCGCAGCCGACCATCAGCGCGGCCTCGAGCGGGTCGAGGGCGGGCCACTTGAGGTGCCGGTGCTTCGGTATCACCAGCCAGCGATGGGCCGGGATCTTCGCCGCGTCGGTCATGCGCCCTTCCCGTGCCGCCGGCGGGAGGCGAGGTCGCCTCCCGCCGCGCGGCATCCTGTCACTTCACGTTGCGGACGAGCTCGAGGATCTTGACCGCGTGCGGGCCGAGCTCCTTGGCGAGCTCGTCCTGCGCCGGCTGCGCGGCCTTCATGAAGCCCGACTTGTCGACGTTCTCGACGACCTTCACGCCCAGCTTCTTGAGGCGCTCCGCGGACTCCTTCTCGAGCTGCAGCGCGCGGCGCGGCACGGTCTTGCCGATCTCGTCCGCCGCGGCCTGCACCCAGCCCTTCTCCTGGTCGCTGAAGCTGTTCCAGGTCTTCGAGCTGACCCAGATCGCGTTGTTGTTGGCCTCGTGCTCGGTCATCGAGAGGATCGGCGCGACCTCGTAGTGCTTGTTGGAGAGGTAGACGTTGACGCCGTTCTCCGCCGCGCCGATGACGCCCGTCTGCAGCGACGTGTAGACCTCGCCGAAGGGCATGCGCACGGTCTGCGAGCCGTAGGCGGCGAAGTGCACGTCCTCGGTCTTGGTCGCCTGTACGCGGATCTTGAGGCCCTTCAGGTCGTCGACCTTGGTGAACTCGCGCTTCGAGTAGATGTTGCGCAGGCCCATGGTCATCAGCGCCATCACGTGCGCGCCCTGCACGGTCTCGGCCACCATCTCGCGATAGGCCTTCACGATGCCGGGATCGGCGAGCACCTTCGCGAGGTGGTCCTCGTCGCGGAAGATGTAGTGGAGCGAGAACACGCCGGACTGCGGTGCCACCGTCGAGGCGTTCGCCGTCGAGGTGATGATGAAGTCGATGTCGCCCGCGCGCAGCTTCTGCAGCATCACCGGCTCCTGGCCGAGCTGCGCGCCGGGGAACTGGTCGACCGAGAAGCGGCCGCCGCTGAGCTCCTTGAGCTTGGCGTCGAACACGTCCGCGGCGATGCCGTAGGCGGTCGTGCGCGGCTGGTCGTAGCCGAAGGTGAACTTGCGGTTCTGCGCGGACGCGTCGCCAGCGGTGAGCGCCACGAGGGCCGCGAGCGCGGTGGTTGCGGCCAGGACATGGCGTCGGACGAGTTTCATGGCTTCTATCCCCCTCGATTGAGGCGCCTTGCATCGGCGCCGTGTTATGCGTTCGACTGTCGGCGCGCGGCGTCCGGGCTGTCAAGCATCGGTCGCCGCGCCTGCCTGCCGGCGAAGCAGGCAGGGACCGGCGACGTCAGGGGAGGGGACGGGTTCCATGGCTCTGGTCGACTGCGCGCGGGAAGGGGCGATCGCGATCGTCACCCTGTCCAACCCGCCGCTCAACCTCGTGACGCTGGAGCTGACGAGGCGGCTCAACGAGACGATCGCCGGCCTCGCCGCCGACCCCTCGGTGCGCGTGCTGGTGCTCACCGGGAGCGGCGACAAGGCATTCTGCGCCGGGTCCGACATCAAGGAATTCCCGGAGATGATGGATGCCGGCACCGTCGTGCCGCGCAAGCTCGCCACCGAGAACGAGGCCTGGAACCGCATCGACGACTTCCCTCGGCCGACCATCGCCGCGCTCAACGGCCTCGCCTATGGCGGTGGCCTCGAGATGGCGATGTGCTGCGACCTGATCGTCGCGGAGGCGGGGAGCCATGTCGCGCTGCCGGAGGTCAAGCTCGGCGTCTTCCCGGGTACCGGCGGCACGATCCGCGCGATGCGCCGCATCGGCGAGGCGCGCGCCAAGGAGATGATGTTCTTCGGCGAGAAGCTTCCCGTCGAGAAGGCGCTCGACTGGGGCCTGATCAACCGCGTCGTGCCGCGCGGGGGCGCGCTCGGCGCCGCGATGGAGATGGCGCGCGAGCTGGAGAAGAGGCCGGCCGTCGCGCTGCAGCTGCTCAAGCAGTCCGCGGACATGGCCTTCGACATGGCGCAGGCCGCATCGATCCGCGCCGCGCTGCAGCTCAGCGACCAGGCCTTCGCCTCCGCGGATTGCGGCGAGGGCGTGCGGGCCTTCTTCGAGAAGCGCCCGCCGAGCTTCCGCCATCGTTGATCGCCGCGCGCGGCGATGCGACCTTCCCCGACGTTCCCGTCACGACGGAGCCAGACATGAAGCGTTTCCCGGCCTTCGAGCCGCGCGGCGTCATCCCCGCGACCCTGCTCGCCTTCCGCGACGACCTCTCGATCGACGAGGGCGAGACGCGCCGCCACCTCGCGCATGTCGCGGCCGTGCGCGGCCTTACCGCGATTACTGTCAACGGCCACGCCTCCGAGGTGCATGCCTGCGGCTTCGAGGAGCAGAAGCGCATCCTCGCCGTCTCGCTCGAGGAGGTCGGCGATCGCCTGCCGCTGGTCAACGGCGTCTACGCCGATGGCGGGCTCGAGGCCGCGCGCATCGCGCGCATGGCGGCGGCGGAGGGCGCCTCGGCGCTGCTGGTGTTCCCGCAGAACTCGATGTCCATGGGCGGCCAGCTGCGCCCGGAGATGGCGCTCGACTATTTCCGGCGCGTCGCCGGCGAGACCGACATGCCGATCATCCTGTTCCAGTACCCGATGGGCACCGGGCTCGGCTACCCGTTCGACACGCTGATGAAGATCCTCGACCAGGTGCCGAGCGTGCGCGCGATCAAGGACTGGTGCGCGGACCCGGCGCTGCACGAGCGCCACATCCGCACGCTGCAGTCGCTGCCGCGCCCGGTGAACGTGCTGACCACGCACAGCGCCTGGCTGATGGCCTCGTTGTCCATGGGCGCGAACGGACTGCTCTCCGGCGCCGGCAGCGTCGTCGCCGACCTGCAGGTCGCGCTTTTCGAGGCGGTGCAGGCGGGCGACCTGCCGCGCGCGCGGCGCATCAACGACAGGCTCTACCCGATGCAGCAGGCC
>VGDA01000327.1 GCA_016869915.1 Alphaproteobacteria bacterium | reverse complement strand
TTGATGACATGGCGCTCGCCGCGGAAGCCGAGCTCGCCCACCGGCGAGATGACCGCGGCCGTGCCGGTGCCCCACATCTCGAGGGTGCCCGCCTTCGCCGCGGCGATCACCTCGTCGATGGCGATCGGGCGCTCGGTGACCTTGAGGCCCCAGTCGCGCAGCAACGTGATGACGGACTCGCGGGTGACGCCGGCGAGGATCGCGCCGTTGAGCGGCGGCGTGACGACTTCGTCGCCGATGCGCATCATGATGTTCATGGTGCCCACCTCGTCGAGGTAGCGGTGCTCGACGCCGTCGAGCCAGAGTACCTGGGTGTAGCCGGCCTTCTTGGCCTCCTCGGCGGCGTAGAGGCTGGCCGCGTAGTTGCCCGAGGTCTTGGCGGCGCCGAGTCCCCCCTTAACGGCGCGGACGTATTTCTCCGACGCCATGATCTTCACGGGGTTCATGCCTTCCTTGTAGTAGGCGCCCACCGGCCCGACGATGACGTAGTAGAGGTACTTCCTCGACGGATGCACGCCGAGGAAGCGCTCGGTCGCGATCACGGTCGGGCGGATGTAGAGCGAGGTGCCGGGCTTCGAGGGCACCCAGTTCTGGTCGACCTCGACCAGGGCGCGGATCGATTCCTCGACCATCGCGGCGTCGATCTCGGGCATGCACAGGAACTGGCCCGAGCGGTTCAGGCGCCTCGCATGGTCGTCGGCGCGGAACAGGCGGATCCGTCCGTCGGCGCCGCGGAAGGCCTTGAGGCCATCGAAGATCGACTGGCCGTAGTGCAGCACGCAGGTCGCCGGATCGAGCGAGAAGTCCTGGTAGGGGACGATGCGGGGGCTGTGCCAGCCCTTCTCCTCCTCGTAGTCGAGCATGAACATGTGGTCCGAGAACACGTTGCCGAAGGACAGCGTGTCGTCGGCGGGCGGCGTGCGCGGATTGGCGGTCCTGGTGATGGAGATCTCGGTCACGTTCGCCTCGCGGGATCAGTTTGTCGACGTAGGCGCGACGTTACGCCAAGCCCGCCCCGCGGCCAATTCGATTGGCGCATGCCGTCATGCGCCGGCCGCGCCCGTCCGGTCCGGGCCGTCGTCCCGCGCGGCGATCGCCCCGTCGACCATCCGCAGCCTGCGCGTCGCGCGCCGCGCCAGCTCCTCGTCGTGCGTCACCACGACCACGGCCCGCCCCTCCTCCGCGGCCAGCCGCGCGAAGACGTCGAAGACGACCCGCGCGCTCGCGGTGTCGAGGTTGCCAGTCGGCTCGTCCGCCAGGATCAGGGCCGGGTCGTTGGCGAGCGCGCGCGCGATGGCCACGCGCTGGCGCTGCCCGCCGGAGAGCTGGTCCGGCGACTTGTGCGCATGCGCCGCGAGGCCGAGGCGCGCCAGCCGCAGCGCGGCGAGCGCGTCGCCGTCGAGCCTCGACGTGTCCACGCCGTCGACGCGGACGAGCCCGCTCGTGGGGCGGTCGAGCGGGCCGAGCAGGTAGAGCAGCGACGACTTGCCCGAGCCGGAGGGGCCGGTCACGGCGACGAACTCGCCGGCGCGCACCTCCAGGTCGACGCTGCGGACAAGCGTCGCCGGCACCGCGCCGCCGAGCTCCCGCGACACGCCGCGCGCCGAGACCACGGGCGCGCCGCCGCTCACGACGCCCCGCGCACGATGTCGACGGGATTCACGCGTGCGGCGCGCCGAGCCGGCACCCAGGCCGCGAGCAGCGACGCGGAGAGCGCGAAGGCGCAGGAGAGCGCATAGTGGTCGGGCGATCGATGGAGGACGAAGCCCTGCAGCCGGACGAAGCCCTCGATCTCGAAGCGCAGCGAGCCCATGAAGGCGACGAAGAGGAAGCCCAGCAGCCAGCCGAGCAGCGTGCCGGCCGCGCCGACGAGCAGCCCCTGCAACAGGAAGACACTGAGGATGTCGCGCTCGCGGAACCCGATCGACTTCATGATCGCGATGTCGCGCGCCTTCTCCCATGCGACCGTCGAGACGACGTTGAAGATGCCGAAGCCCGCGACGACGAGTATGGCGCCAATCGTGGAGTACATGATCGCCCGCTGGATGACGAAGATGCCGAGCACGTTGGCGTTCGCCTCCTGCCAGGTTTCCGCGCGGTAACCGAAGCGCTCCTCGATGCGCAGCGCGAAGTCGCGCGCCGCCTCCGGCTCCGCGAGGCGCAGGCGCAGCTGGTTGACGACGTTCGGCCGCTCCAGCACCACCTGCGCCTTGGCGAGCAGCGCATAGGCGACCCCGGCGTCGAGGCTCGTGATGCCCGTCCTGAACACGCCCACGACCCTGGCCTTGAGCACGACGCCCTGCATGCCCGATGGGCGAGCGCGAGGTCGAGCGCGAGCTTCACGGAGCGCGCGGGCGGGTGCGCGCCCCGTCCGCCATGCCGGCTGGCGGGTCGGCGAGGACGGGCTCCCCCTCGGCGAGTCCCTCGAGCACCTCGGCGAAGGACCGGCCCTCGATGCCCGTGCGCAGGTCGCGGCGCCGCGCGCGCCCCTCGGCGGCGACGAAGGCGTGGCGCGCCTCGCGCGTCCCGCGCAGCGCCGCCGCCGGAACGAGCAACGCGCTGGGCACCTCGCGCACGACGACGTTGGCCTCGACGGTCATGCCGATGCGCAGCGGCGTGTCGCCGGGAAGGGCGATCCGCACGCGATAGGTCTTGGCCAGCGGGTCCCCCTTCCGCGTGACTTCCTCGACCCGGCCATGCAGCACCTGACCGGGGAAGGCATCGGAGCGGAGTTGCGCGACCTGGCCGGCCTCGACCCGGGGTATGTCCTCCTCGTCGACATCGGCCGTCGCGCGCATCGGCCGCGGGCGACCGATCCAGAACAGGGTCGCCCGCGGATCGACGGTTTCCCCGACCTCCCCGTCCTGTCGCAGGACCATGCCGTCCATCGACGACACCAGCGCGAGGTCCGCGATGCGGTGGCGCTGGCCGGCGATCGCGGCGGCGGCCTGCCGGTACTCGCTCTGCGCGCGCTCGCGCGCGTCGCGCGAGGCGTAGCCGCGCTCGGCCAGCTGGGCCTGGCGGCCAAGCTCCTCGCGCCAGTAGCCCGCGCGCGCCTCGAGCTCGGCGAGCCGCGCGCGCGCCTCGCGGTCGTCGAGGCGCGCCAGGACGTCGCCCTCGCGCACCCCCAGCCACACCAGCAACGCGCCGGCCGCGAGCAGGGCGAGGTTCCGCGCGATCCGCATCGCCGGAGACTAGGCACGGGACGCACTCGGCCGGGATGCGGCCCGAAGGCGCCACAGCCCGCACGAAAGGATGACCCGGCGCGGCGTCCCGACCTAGGTTCCGGGCATGCGCCCGGCCATCCGGATCCACTCGCTCGCCGAGGCGCGCGTCGCCCTCGGCGTCGCGCGCGAACTCGGTCGGCCAGTCCTGCTCGCCAGCGCGCCGGGGGCGGCCGGGCATGCGGGCGCCGGATGGTGGCGCGCTCTGGTCGAGGCGGCGCGCGCGGAGTATCCAGACGTCGACATGGCAGCGATCCTCGACTGCGGCGACAGCGCCGGCGACGCTATGGAGGCCCTGCGCGAGGGCGTTCGCCTCGTCGCGTTCAGCGGCCGGCGCGACGTCGCCGACAAGCTGCGCGCGATCGCCGCGCAGCGCGGCGCGGAGGTCGCCGACGCGCACCCCGCCGGCCTCGACCTGCGCGCGCTGCGCGACAGGCGCGCCGCATGCGTCGTCTGGCTGCGCGCGGAGCATGGCGATGGCTGAGACGCCCTGGTGGCGGCCGGACCGCTATGCCGCGCGACGCGCCAACCTCGCGCGACGCGCCGCGATAGCCCGCGCGCTGCGCGGCTGGTTCGCACGCGAGGGCCTCGTCGAGGTCGAGACGCCGGCGCTGCAGGTCTCGCCCGGCCTGGAGCCACACCTCATGGCCTTCGCGACGGAGCTCAAGTCCCCCGGCGCGCGCCACGGCGCCACGCTGCGGCTCCACACCTCGCCCGAGTTCGCGATGAAGAAGCTGGTCGTCGCGGGCGAGCGCGACATCTTCCAGCTCGCCCGCGTCTTCCGGAACGGCGAGCGCAGCGCGACGCACCATCCCGAGTTCACGATGCTCGAGTGGTATCGCGGCGGCGCCGACTATCGCGCGCTGATGGACGATTGCGCGACGATCCTCGCGCTGGCCGCGGACGCGGCGGGCTGCGACAGGTTCTCCTGGCCGGGATCGTCCTGCGACCCGCGCGCGGCGCCGGAGCGCCTGTCCGTGAACGACGCCTTCCTGCGCCATGCCGGCATCGACCTCCTCGCGACGGCCCCCGACCCGCGCGCGCCCGATGCCGCGGCGCTCGCCGCGGAGGCCGCGCGCATCGGAGTGCGCTGCGCGCCCGACGACCGCTGGGACGACGTCTTCTTCCGCGTCTTCATGGAGCGCATTGAGCCAAGGCTCGGCGCCGGTCGCGCGACGCTGCTCCACGACTACCCCGTATCGATGGCCTCGCTGTCGCGCGCCAGCGTCGCCGACCCGCGCGTCGCCGAGCGCGTCGAGCTCTATGCCTGCGGGCTCGAGCTCGCCAACGGCTTCTCCGAGCTCGTCGACGCAGCGGAGCAGCGCCGCCGCTTCGAGGCGGACATGG
>VGDA01000326.1 GCA_016869915.1 Alphaproteobacteria bacterium | reverse complement strand
ACGCCATCCTCACGCAGCGCATGCTGCGCCAGGTCGATGGCGTCACGATCTACCATACCTATCCGCATGTCGACTTCGCGGACACCGGCGCGCGCGCGGCGCGCCTGCTGCTGCGCATCCTCGGCGGGGCGCACACGACGATCGCGCGCGTGGTGGTGCCGGCGCTGGTGCGCGGCGACGAGCTGGTCACCGAGACGGGGGTCTATGGCCAGGTCATCCGCCAGGCGCAGAAGCTGGAGCGCGACGGCACCGCGCTCGCCGCCGGCTTCATGATCGGCAACCCCTTCACCGACGTGCCCGAGCTCTGCAGCCAGGCGATCGTCGTGGCCGAGGGCGACGCGGCCACCGCGCAGCGCGAGGCGATCCGCCTGGCGGAGAGCTTCTGGCCTGACCGCGCGCTGATGCAGGGAAGGCTGGTGGCGCTCGACGACGCGATCGCGCGCGCGATGACGCTCGAGGGCACGGCGATCTTCACCGACGCGGCCGACGCCACGAGCTCCGGCGCCAGCGGCGATTCCAACGCGATCCTGCGCGGGCTGCTCGACGCCGGCTATGCCGGCCGCGTGCTCGCGCCGATCGTCGATCCCGCGGCGGTCGAGGCCGCGAAGCGCGCGGGGCTCGGCGGGAGGTTCCGCGCGCGCGTCGGCGGCGCCTTCGACAAGCGCTTCGCCCCGCTCGAGCTCGACGTCGAGGTCGACTTGCTCTCGCGCGGCCAGGCCGCGCACGAGACCAGCGGCATGCTCAACGACGCCGGCGACATGGCGGTGCTGCTGCACGCCAACTACACGATCGTCGCGATGAGCAAGCCCGCCAACCTCTTCGACCGCTCGATCTTCTACGCGGCCGGCCGCGAGCCCAGGCGCTTCGACCTCGTGGTGGTCAAGTCGCCGCATTGCGAGAAGCACATGTTCGTCGACTGGGCCGCGCGCAACTTCAACGTCGACGCGCCGGGCGCGACCTCGGCCAACCTGCGCAGCCTCGGGCACACGATCTGCGCGCGGCCTGTCTACCCGCTCGAGCCCGACACGCGCTTCGAGCCCCGCGCGGAGACCTACGCGCGCCGCTGAGCGGCGCTCACAGGGCCTGGCCGGCGCACCAGCCGCTCGACCAGGCCCACTGGAAATTGTAGCCGCCCAGCCAGCCCGTGACGTCGACGGCCTCGCCGATCGCGTAGAGGCCGGGGACGTCGCGCGCCTCCATCGTCTTCGAGGACAGGCCGCGCGTGTCGATGCCGCCCAGCGTCACCTCGGCCTTGGCGTAGCCCTCCGAGCCCGCCGGCACGACGCGCCAGGCGTCGAGCGCCTCGCCCAGCATGTCGAGGTCGCGATCGGCGAGCTCCGCGACGGGCCGGTCGCGCAGCGCCTCCGGGGCAAGCGCCTGGGCGAGGCGCTGCGGCAGCATCTCGCCGAGGATCGTCTTGAGCGCCGCGCGCGGGCGCTCGCGCTTGCGCGACCGCAGCGACGCGGCCGCGTCGAGCCCGGGCAGCAGGTCGATCGAGAGCGCGTCGCCCTCGCGCCAGCAGGACGAGACCTGGAGGATCGCGGGGCCGGACAGGCCGCGATGGGTGAAGAGCAGGTTCTCGCGGAAGGCGACGCCGTTGCATGACGCCTCCACCTCCGCGGAGAGGCCGCTCAGCGCGCGCATGAAGCCGAGGTCGGCGTCGGAGAAGACGAGCGGCACCAGCGCCGGGCGCAGCGGCGTGACGGCAAGGCCCATCGCGCGCGCGATGTCGTGGGCAAGGCCGGTCGCCCCCATCCTGGGGATCGACAGGCCGCCGGTCGCGAGCACGAGCGCGGGCGCGGCGACCTCGCCCGCCTCCAGCGCCACGACGAAGCCATCGTCGCGAGTCACGCCGGCGACGCGCTGGCCGAGGCGCAGCGCGACGCCGGCGTCCGCGCATTCGCGCGCCAGCATGTCGACGACCTGCCGCGCCGATCCGTCGCAGAACAGCTGCCCCAGCGTCTTCTCGTGCCACGCGATGCCGTGGCGATCGACCAGCGCGACGAAGTCGGCCTGGGTGTAGCGCGCCAGCGCGGAGCGGCAGAAATGCGGGTTGGCCGAGAAGAAGCGCTCGGGCCGCGCGTCGAGGTTGGTGAAGTTGCAGCGCCCGCCGCCGGAGATGAGGATCTTGCGCCCGGGCTCCGCGGCATGGTCGATCAGGAGCACGCGCCGGCCGCGGCGGCCCGCGGCCATGGCGCACATCATGCCTGCCGCGCCGGCGCCGAGGATCACCGCGTCGAACCGCTCGCGCCGCACGTCTACCCGCGATCGCAACGCACGAGGGGTCGGGATCGCATCGCCATGGCTCCTCCGTTCGCGCCAACGCCCTGATCGTAGCGCCTCGGGGATGCATGCGAACAGCGCGCCGGATGCTAGGCTCCGCCGCGCCAGACGCAGGAGTCGCAGCCGCATGAGCAGTCCCGCCCCATGTCCGCGCATCGCCGTCGGCGGGTTCATGCTCGAATCGAACTCGCACGCCCCGGTCGCGACCCGCGCGGAGTTCGAGGCCAATGTCCTGCTTGCGGGCGACGCGCTCGCAGGCGACCTCGACGCGGCGACGCCGCGCAGCCCCGGCACGATCACCGGCTTCGTGCGCGCCATGGACGCGAGCGGCCCCTGGACCAGGCTGCCGGCGATCCTCGCCGCGGTCGGGGCGAGCGGCTCCTGCGAGCAGGGCTTCCTCGACTGGTTCCTCGAGGACCTGCTCGCGCGGTTGCGCGCCGCCATGCCGCTCGACGGCGTCTTCCTCTCGCTCCATGGCGCAGCCGACGCCACCGGCGACGTGGATCCCGACGGCACGATCCTCTCCCGCGTGCGCGCGCTGGTCGGGCCGGGCGTGCCCGTGGTCGCGACGCTCGACCTCCATGCCAATCTCGGCGAGGCGATGGTGCGCAACGCCGACGTCCTCGTCGCCTATCGCACCAACCCGCATGTCGACATGCGCGCGCGCGGCGGGGATTGCGCGCGGCACCTGCGCGCGATGCTGGGCGGGCTCAGGCTGCATTCGGCGCTCGAGAAGCTGCCGCTGGCGCCGCCCTCGGTGACCCAGGGAACGACGCCCGGCTCGCCCTATGGCGACATCATCGCCTTCGGCCAGGCGCAGGTGCGCGACGGCGTGGTCGACGTCTCGGTCTGCTCGGGCTTCACCAGCGGCGACACGCCCAAGAACGGCATGTCGGTGATCGTCGCGGCGGACGACTCGGCGAAGGCGCGCCGCGTCGCGCGCGAGGTCGCCGCGCATGCCTGGGCGCAGCGCGCACGCTTCGTGCCGCGGCTCGTGTCGCTCGAGGATGCCGCGGCGCGCGCGCGCGGCCGGCGAAGACCCGGCGGCGCCTGCCCTGCTCTTCGCGGACGTCGCCGACAATCCCGGCGGCGGAGGGCGCGGCAACACGACCTGGATCCTCGAGGCCTTCCACCGCGCCGGCGTGCGCGGCTGCGCGCTCGGGCCGTTCTACGATCCGGCGCTGGCGGCGGAGGCGCATCGGCTCGGCGTCGGCGCGGAGTTCCTCGCGCGCTTCAACCGCGACGAGGCGCAGGAATTCTCGCGCCCCTTCGAGGCGACCGGCCGCGTCGTCGCGCTCTGCGACGGCGTCGTCGTCGGACGCCGCGGCATCGGGGCCGGGCGCATGCTCCGCCTCGGCCCCTCGGCGCTGGTCGAGGTCGGCGGCATCCGGGTCGTCGTCGGCTCGATCCGCCAGCAGGCCTCCGACCCCGGCTATTTCGAGATGCTGGGCGTGAGGCTCGGCGAGCTGCGCTCGCTGGTCGTGAAGTCGCGCGGCCATTTCCGCGCCGCCTTCGACGAGGACTTCGCCGACGAGCGCATCCTCGAGGTCGACGCGCCGGGCCTCACCACGCCCGTGCTCGCGCGCGTGCCCTGGCGCCGCATCCCCCGGCCCATCTACCCGCTCGACCCCGGCACGACCTGGTCTCCGGGTTGACCCGCGCGATCGCCGGGGACCCGACCCCGTGATGGCTCCCCTCCTTTCCCCGCTTGCGCGGATGGGAGGTTGGCGCCGCGCGGCAGCGCGGCGACGGGAAGGGCAATGGTGCCGGAGGCCAGGCGTCGCGCGCGGGCTCTGGCGGTGAGACGCGCCGATCACTGCGCGCACCATCCGCTCGGCCAGCAGGGAACACATGCCCCCTCCGTCGCGCGCCTGGCGGCGCGCGCCACCTCCCCCACCCGCGCTACCGCGCGGCCGGGGGAGGAGCCCCAGGTGGTCCTCCCCGGCTCCCCTCCCGTCCGCGCGCGAGCGCGGATGGGAGGGGTGGCGCCGCGCGGCAGCGCGGCGACGGGGAGGGCAAGCGTGCTGGCGGCCGGGCGCGGAGCACGGGCCCTGGCGGTGAGACGCCGATCGCGGCGCGCAGCGGTCGCTCGGCGAGCAGGAAACGCATGCCCCCTCCGTCGCGCGCCTGACGGCGCGCGCCACCTCCCCCTCCCGCGCTGTCGCGCGGCCGGGGGAGGAGCCCCAGGTGGTCCTCCCCGGCTCCCCTCCCGTCCGCGCGCGAGCGCGGATGGGAGGGGTGGCGCCGCGCGGCAGCGCGGCGACGGGGAGGGCAAGCGTGCTGGCGGCCGGGCGC
>VGDA01000325.1 GCA_016869915.1 Alphaproteobacteria bacterium | reverse complement strand
GCTCGCCGAGGCCGAGCGCGCCGATGTAGCGCAGGTGGCGGGGGATCGACTTGTCGAGGATCGCGATGACGCCGTAGCGCTGGCCCAGCGTCAGGGCCGTCAGGATCCCGCTCTCCGCGATGCCCAGCACCGGCTTCGCCGTCGCCTCGCGCGCGAGCGCGATGCCGGGGTCGCTGTAGCAGGCGATGACGAAGGCGGAGCAGTCGTTGTCGCGCGCGCGCACCGCCTCGGCGACCAGCGGCACGACCTGCGCTATGTGCGCCTCGCTCTCGATGCCGGGCGGCCCCTTCTCCAGCGAGACGCACTCGATCTCCGGCCCGCCGGCGATGCGCAGCGGCGCCATCGCCGCGTCGATGCCCGCGGTCACGACCTTGCTGGAGTTGGGGTTGACGACGAGGATCCTGCCGGACATCGCGCGCCTCCACTTCACTTCGTGCCGTAGAGCCGGTCTCCGGCATCGCCGAGGCCGGGCACGATGTAGCCATGGTCGTTGAGGTGGCTGTCGACGGCGGCGGTGATCACGGGCACGTCGGGATGCGCGGCGTTCATCTCCCTGACGCCCTCCGGCGCGGCGAGCAGGCAGACATAGCGCACTGCGCGCGCGCCAAGCTCCTTGGTCCGCGTCACGGCGGCGGCCGCGGAATGGCCGGTGGCGAGCATCGGGTCGAGGATGATCGCCTCGCGCTGCGCGATGTCCTCCGGCAGCTTGCAGTAGTACTCGACCGCCGCCAGCGTCCTGGGGTCGCGATAGAGCCCGATATGGCCGACGCGCGCCGAGGGCAGGACCTCCAGCATGCCGTCGAGCAGGCCGTTGCCTGCGCGCAGGATCGACACGAGGCACACGCGCTTGCCCGCGAGTTGCGGCGCCTTCATGCGCGTGAGCGGCGTCTCGATCTCCACCTTCTCCAGCGGCAGGTCGCGCAGCGCCTCGTAGGCGAGCAGCATCGCGATCTCGCGCAGGTAGCGCCGGAAGCTGTCGGATTGCGTCTCCTTGCGGCGCATCTGGGTGAGCTTGTGCTGGACCAGCGGATGGTCGACGACTGTGACGTTCACGTTCCAGTACCTCGCGTTCAGAAGACCGTTCCGTCCGAGATCACCATGATCGGCGGACGCCCGTCGGGCCGTCTTTCGCGGGCGAGCCAGCGCCCCGCGGCCCAGCTGCCTCCCTCGAGCACCCGCGCGAGCGGCAGCGCGCGCGCGTCGAGCCCGAGTTGCGCGCGCATCGCCCCTGCCAGCCTGTCGAGGAGGCAGACCGTCAGGGCGCGCCATTCGACCACGAGTTCGGAGGTCGCGTCATGGGCCTCGGCGAGCACCGCCGCATGCCGCGGCACCAGCACGCCCGCGTCGAGGAAGAGCCCGCCATTGCGGTACTCCGGCAGGCCTGTCAGCGCGTCGAGCTCCTCGACGCGCAGGCCGCGCTCCTGCAGCGGTTCGATCAGCGAATAGGCGAGCCACTGCGAGAGCTTGTGGAAGGGCACGAGGCCCGCGCCGGGTCCCTCGCCGCCCGCGGCGGGGTGCCGCCCGACATCGCCGAGCCCGATGCCCCCGATCGCCTCGCGCGCAGGCCAGGCCGGGCCGAGCGCCTCGAGCAGCGCGGCGAGGATCGCGGCGGCGGGGAGCCGGTCGTCCCTCGCCTGCGCGACGAGGTGGTCCGCGAGGCCGCCGGGCCGCCCCTGCGCGCCGAACAGCGAGGGATTGCCGGCGACGGCCGCGCCCAGCCGCCGCAGCAGCGCGGCGCGCCCCTCCAGGCCGACGAGCGGGTTGGCCGCGTCGGCCTGGAAGCCGTGCGCGAGCATCGCCGCGTCGACGCGCGCGAGGCCGGCCGCGTCGGCGCGCAGCGCGTCGGCGGGATCGGAGGAGAAGGCGCCGGCGGCGAACATGTCGAGGCTGGCGATGGCGAGCCCCTCGGAGCGCGAGAGCACGGCGCCGCGCGCGTCGCGGTAGCGCCAGCTCGCGCCCGCGCCGGCATCGAGCAGGACGGAGACGATGGCGAGCTCGAAGGCGGCGCGCAGCCGCGCGGCGGGCCCTCGCTCGCCGAGGGCGCGCGCGAGCGGCGCCCACCTGTCCTCTCCAGCGACGACGAAGTGCCGCCAGCGCGCATGGAAGGGCACGTCGCCCGATGGATAGGCCTCGCGCGTCGTGCGCGTGACCAGCTCCGCGCACCAGTCGAGGCGCGAGAGGTCGAGCGCGAAATGCGCCGTCGCGCCGGCCTCTGCTGCGGCGAAGACGTCCGCGCAGCGGGCGCGTATCGTCGCCGGGTCGCGGAGCCGCGCCAGCGCGGCCGCTTCGGCCGGGCTCGTCACTCGTCGAGGCCCCTGCCCTTCGGCCGCGCGAGCTCGCCGGCCGCGGGCACCGCGCCGGGCGCGTAGTAGCCGGCGGCGACCTTCGCATCCATCTCGACGCGTGCGTCGGCCGGGATCAGCGCGTCGGGGATGGGAACGCGCTCCACCACCTCGATGCCGCCGCGCGCGAGCGCGCCGTGCTTCATGTCGCTCATCGAGGCGAGGCGGTCGATGCGCCGGATGCCGAGCCAGTTCAGCACGTCGGGCATCAGCTCCTGGAAGCGCATGTCCTGGACGCCGGCGATGCATTCCGTGCGCTTGAAGTACTGGTCGGCGCGGTCGCCGCCCTCCTGGCGCTTGCGCGCGTTGTAGACGAGGAACTTCGTCACCTCGCCGAGCGCGCGGCCTTCCTTGCGGTTGTAGACGATCACGCCCGCGCCGCCCGCCTGCGCCATCTCGATGCAGAGCTCGATGCCGTGCACGAGGTAGGGCCGGCAGGTGCAGATGTCGGAGCCGAAGACGTCCGAGCCGTTGCACTCGTCGTGGACGCGGCAGGCGAGCGGATGGCGCGCGTCGCCGACCCGCGAGGGCTCGCCGAAGACGTAGACCGTCATGCCGCCGATCGGCGGCAGGAAGACCTCGAGGTCGGGCCGCGTCACGAGCTCGGGGTACATGCCGCCCGTGAACTCGAAGAGGTCGCGGCGCAGGTCCGTCTCGTCGATCGCGAAGCGGCGCGCGATGCCCGGCAGGTGCCACACCGGCTCGATGGCGACCTTGGTGACGCGGGCGTTGCCGTTCGGCAGCAGCACCTGGTTGTCGGAGCGCAGCCGCCCCTCGTCCATCGCGGCCTTGAGCTCGGGCATGAAGATCTGCGCGCGCGTCACGGCGATGGTCGGGCGGATGTCGCGGCCCCGCGCGATCAGCTCGGCGAAGGCCTCGCTGGTGCGATGGCCCCAGGGATCGAGCGACACGATGCGGTCGGGGTCCGACCATTGCGGGTGGGGGCCGATCGGCTCGACCGGCGCGGTGTTGGTGAGGTCGGGCACGTGCTCGGGATCGAGGCGGCCCGCCGCGACGGCGAGCGCGCGGTAGATGCCGTAGGAGCCGGAATGCGCGCCGATGACGTTGCGATGGCCGGGCGTCGTCACCGTGCCGATGACGGGCCCGCGGTCGGCTGCGGTCGCCGCGCCCCAGAGGATCGGCAGCGGCTTGGCGCCGGCCGACCCCGGATGCGAGGTGAGGACGATGTGGCGCGACCCCGGCTTCTTCCTGTTCATCGGACCCCTCACCCAAAGGGCGAGTATAGCGGCGGCTCGCGCCCGCGTCAGCGCTCAGGCCGCCGTCCTCCGGAGCCCCTCGATCATCGAGCTGCGCAGCAGGAAGGCGCGGCAGCGGGCGGTATCCGCCGCCGTCGCCTGCAGGTCGGCGAGGATCGCGCGACGGCGATCAGGGTCGCGCTCCTTCATGCGGCTGCGGTTGCGGTCGGATTGCTGCACGACATGCTCGATCGCGACGGGGCGTCGCTCCGCGACATAGGCGTCGAGCAGCGCGGCATCGGCGCCGGCCCAGACGCGGGCGAGCTTGCCCGCGAGGTTGAAGGCATCGTGGATGCCGCTGTTCAGCCCCATGCCGCCGGTGGGCGAGTTGAGATGCGCGGCGTCGCCCGCGAGCAGCATGCGGCCGACGCGGTAGGTCGCCGCGACGCGCTGGTGCACGCGATAGGGGGCGACGCGGTCGACGGCGTAGGGCGCGGGACGCGGGGCGATCGACTGAAGGAAGGCCTCGATGTTCGTGCCCGACAGGACGGCGTCCATGTCGGACACGTCCTTCGGGTAGTAGCTCACGCGCCAGCGCCCCGGCAGGCGCAGCGTCGCGAAGTTGCCGTCGCGCGTCCACGCGTAGTTGACGCCCGACCAGTCGGGGAAGCTCTCGCGGAAGTCGGTCGTGGTCACGACCAGGACGATCGTCTCCGGGTAGGTCGTGCCCTCGAAGGCGACGTCGAGCGCGCGCCGCACGACCGAGCGCGCGCCATCGCAGCCGACGACCCAGCGCGCGGCGATGCGCTCGCCCGCCTCGGTCTCCAGCTCCGCGCCGTCGGCGTCCTGGGTCGCGCGCGCGATGCGCGTGGCGAAGCGGACCTCGGCGCACGGCTCGCGCCGCAGCGCCTCGAGCGCGAGCCGCGCGAGGTGGTACTGCTCGCATTGCAGGCGGAACGGGTAGCGCGTGTCGCGCGAGAGGATCGAGAGGTCGAAGAGGGCCTTCTCCCCCGTCTCGTGCATGCGGATCTGCCAAGTCGGCGTGCGCTCGCCCAGCCCGAGCATGCC
>VGDA01000324.1 GCA_016869915.1 Alphaproteobacteria bacterium | reverse complement strand
CAGGCTTTTCGCCGCCAGCGTGTCGGTGAGCCCGAACATCGCCATCGCCGCGGGCACCGAGAAGGCCTGCAGGCCGACGAGCGCCGTCGACAGCAGGAAGAAATAGACGAAGCACATGACGATCGGTCGCTGCAGCAGCACCGTGGCGTCGGCGACGACGTCCTTGCGCGGGGGCAGCCCTGCCCGATCGGCGCGATCGTCGATCCAGGCGCTGCGCAGATGCAGGAACGCGGCTGCGGCCAGGCCAACCGCGCCCATGATCGCGACCGCCTCGCGCCAGCCCAGCAGCTTGGACAAGCCGACGCCCACGATCGGCGCGAGGACCCAGCCGATGTTCCCGGCGAGCCCGTGCGCGCCATAGGCCCGCCCCATCCGCGAGCGGTCGACGCGGGCGTTCAGCACCGCGAAGTCCGCGGGGTGGAAGACGGAGTTGCCGAGCCCGCCGAGCACGGCGAGGAGGAGCAGCGTCCAGTACCCTGGCGCGAAGGCGACGCAGAGCGTGGCCCCGGCGAGCAACGCCAGGCCGCCGACGAGCACGCGGCTGGCGCCGACGCGGTCGACGACGAAGCCGGCGCCGAACTGCGCGACGCCCGAGACGGCATAGAAGAGGCCGGTGACGGCGCCGAGCTCGGCATAGCCGACGCCGAACTCGTCCTTCATCACGGGGAAGAGCGGCGGCAGCGTCAGCTGGAAGAAGTGGCTCAGGCCATGGGCTGTCGAGACGGCGCCGATCACCCTCGCGTCGGACTGCCACGACGCCGCGGAAACCTTCATCATGCGCGCGAGCGTAGCAGCGGCTCCGCAGGGCGGCCAGAGCGCAGCCCCGCGCGGGCGTGGCGGGAGGGGGAGGCATGGCGCGGATCGCGGTGGCGACTTTCCAGCACGAGACGAACACGTTCGCGCCGTCGCGCGCGTCCTTCGCCGACTTCGAGGCGGGCGGCGGATGGCCGGGCTTCTGCACGGGCGAGCACGTGCTCGAGGCCGTGTCCGGCGCGAACATACCCATCGAGGGCTTCGTGCGCGCGGTGTCGAGGGCCGGGCACGCCGTCGTGCCCCTGGCCTTCGCGAACGCGACTCCTTCGGCGCATGTCGAGGACGTGGCGTTCGAGCGCATCGCGGGCGCGATCCTCGCCGGGCTGCGCGGCGCGGGCGCGTTGGACGCGCTCTACCTCGACCTGCACGGCGCCATGGTCACGCAGTCGCTGGAGGACGGAGAGGGAGAGATCCTGAGTCGGGTGCGCGAGGTCGTCGGACCGCGCGTGCCCGTCGTGGCCAGCCTCGACCTGCACGCCAATGTCAGCGCGACGATGCTCGCGGTGTCCGACGCGATGGTCGCCTATCGCACCTACCCGCATGTCGACATGGCCGAGACGGGCGCGCGCGCCGCCGACCTCGTGCTGCGCATGCTCGCGCGCGGCGACAGGCCGGCCAAGGCGATGCGGAGCCTCGGCTTCCTCATGCCGCTGACGTCGCAGTGCACGCTGGTCGAGCCATGCGCCTCGGTCTACGCGGAGCTTGCCCGCGCGGATGCGCGCGCGGGCGCATGGCTCTCCTTCGCGACCGGCTTCCCTGCCGCGGATGTCGCGTGCTGCGGGCCGAGCGTCCTCGGCATGGGCTTCGACGGCGCGGCGCTTGCCCGCGAGCTCGACGCGCTGGAGGCGAAGCTCGCGTCGCGTGAGGCGGACTTCCGCACGGAGTTCCTGCCTCCTGCCGAGGCGGTGCGCAGGGCGAGCGCGATCGCCGCGCGGGCGCGGCGGCCTGTGCTGCTCGCCGACACGCAGGACAATCCCGGGGCGGGCGGCAACGGCGACACGACGGGGCTCCTCGCCGAACTGCTCGCGCAGCGCGTGCCCTCCGCGATGCTGGGGCTCCTGGTCGACGCGCCGTCGGCGCGACGCGCCCACGAGGCCGGCATCGGCGCCGAGCTCGAGTTCTCGCTCGGCGCGCTGTCAGGGCTGCCCGGCCATGCGCCGGTGACGGGGCGGTTCCGGGTCGAGGCGCTCGGCGACGGCGCGTTCACCTGCACGGGCCCGTTCTACCTCGGCTCGCGCATGGCGCTCGGGCCGATGGCCGCGCTGCGCCAGGGCGGCGTGGTGGTCGCCGTGGCGAGCCGGAAGGTGCAGGCGGCCGACCAGGAGATGTTCCGCCATCTCGGCCTCGAGCCGGCGCGCGCGGGCATCGTCGCGCTCAAGAGCTCGGTCCATTTCAGGGCGCATTTCCAGCCGATCGCGGAGGAGGTGCTCGTCGTCGCCGCGCCGGGTCCGATGGCCGCAGACCCGGCGGCGCTGGCCTGGCGCCGGCTGCGCCGCGGCATGAGGCTCGGCCCGGGCGGCCGCGCGTTCTAGCCGGCGCGGGCCTTATCGGCGGCGGCCATGATGTTCGCGATGTTGCTGCCCTCCATCTCCGCGTCGATGCAGGACACGGCGGTGAGGTCGCAGTCCGTGAAGATCTGGCCGCGCAGGTCGGCGCCGCGAAGGTCCGCGTTGCGCAGCGAGGCCTTCCGGATCTTCGCCGTGAGGAGGCCGCCCGACACCAGCGGGAGCCCGCCGATCTTCGTCTCGCGCAGGTCCGCGTTGTCGAGACGCGCGCCGTTGAGGATGCAGCCGCGCAGGTCGGCGCCGGAGAAGCGCGCCGAGCGCAGGTCCGCCTGCGTGAAGTCGCAGAAGAGGAACATCGACTTCTCGAAGTCGACGCCGGTCGCGATGACGCGCGACAGGCGCGCCGCGCAGAAGTTCCGACCCGCGAGGGACGGGCCGGTGCGCAGGTCGACGCCGACGAGGTCGAGGCGCGCGCCGGCGCGGCCGCCGCTTTCGACCCATTGCTGGTGCGCCGCCAGGCGTTCGTCGAGCGTGGGGTGCAGCTCGTGGCAGGATCGCCCGATGATCGACGTGATGCTGGCGCCCGCGAGTTCGCCGCCGTCGAGCTCCGCGTCGGTGAAGTCGGCGTCCTCGATGGTCGCGGCGGAGAAGCTCGCGCCGTTGAGCTTGGTGTTCTTGAACTCCGTGCCGACGACCCTGGCGTTGTCGAAGATCGCGGCGCGGATGTTGGCGCCGTTGAAGCGCGCGTTGGTGAGGTTCGCGGCGGTGAAGTTCGCTCGGTCCGAATCGCGCGCGGGCAATGTCCCCTCGGCGGCCGCGGCGTCCTTGAGCTCACCGCCCGCGACGCGCTCGGCGATCCTGCCGACGCCAATGTCGGCGTCGGTCAGGTTGGCGCTGGTCAGGTCCGCCGCCTCGAGCCCGGCGCCGCGCAGGTCGGCGCGCTCGAGATTGCTGCCGATCAGCTTTGCCTTCCCCAGGTTCGCGCCGAAGAGGACGGCGTTCTGCAGGTTGCTCTCGCTGAGGTCGCAGCCGACGAGCAGCGCCCCGGAGAGGTCGATCTCGCGCAGGTCGCGCCGCGCCATACGCAGGCCGCTGAGGTCGCGCTTGCTCAGCTGCGCCCGCTTCCCTCCCGAGCGCTGGTCGAAGAACATCTCGTGCTGCTTGATGACCTGGTCGAGGTCGCCCTGCGTCATCCGCTCGTGCGCGGCGTCGGCGGCCTGGGCTGCGGGCGGCGCGGCCATGTCAGGCGAGCCTGCACCAGACAGGCGTGTGGTCGGACGCGCGCTCGCGGCCACGCGGGCCACGGTCTATGCCCGATCCGGCGAGGCGGTCGGCGGCCGCCGGTGAAAGCAGCAGGTGGTCGATGCGGATGCCCTCGTTCCGCTGCCAGCGCCCGGCCTGGTAGTCCCAGAAGCTGTACTGGTGCGGCCGGTCGTCGAGCGCGCGGAAGGCGTCCGTGAAGCCGAGCCATAGGAGGCGCCTGAGGGCGCGGCGGCTTTCCATGCGCCAGAGCGCGTCGTCCACCCAGTCGGCCGGATCGTAGACGTCCTCGGCCTCGGGGATCACGTTGTAGTCGCCGCCGAGCACGACCGGTTCCTCGGTGGCCAGGAGGTCGCGCGCGCGCGCCTCCAGCCGGGCGAACCATGCGAGCTTGTAGTCGAATTTCGGGGTGTCGACGGGATTGCCGTTGGGCAGGTAGATCGACGCCACCCGGACGCCCGCGACGCGCGCCTCGAGGTAGCGCGCCTGGTCGTCGGACGGATCGCCGGGCAGTCGGTCGGCGGTGACCTCGATCGGATGGCGCGAGAGGATCGCCACGCCGTTGTAGGATTTCTGCCCGCGGACCGCGACGCGGTAGCCGGCGGCCTCGACCTCGAGCGACGGGAAGTCGGCGTCCTGGCACTTGATTTCCTGCAGGAGCAGGACGTCCGGCGCCTCGCCCGAGAGATAGTCGCTCAGATGTCCCAGCCTGGCCTTCACCGAGTTCACGTTCCAGGTGGCGACCTTCATGGCACGGCGGCCGGTCGCGGGCGGGCTGGCGCGGGCGTCACGTCGAGAACGAGTTGCCGCAACCGCAGGAACTCTTCGCCTGCGGGTTCCTGATGGCGAAGGACGCCCCGATCATGTCCTCCACGTAGTCGATCACCGATCCCTTCAGCAGGTCGAGGGACACGTCGTCGATCAGGATGCGCGCGCCGTCCCGCTCGATCAGGACGTCGCCATCGACGCGGTCCTCGTCGAAGGTGAAGCCGTACTGGAACCCGGAGCAGCCTCCGCCGGAAACGGATATCCGGA
>VGDA01000323.1 GCA_016869915.1 Alphaproteobacteria bacterium | reverse complement strand
CGAATGGACTGCTCTCCGGCGCCGGCAGCGTCGTCGCCGACCTGCAGGTCGCGCTTTTCGAGGCGGTGCAGGCGGGCGACCTGCCGCGCGCGCGGCGCATCAACGACAGGCTCTACCCGATGCAGCAGGCCTTCTACGCGCCGCCCTTCCTCGACATGCACAACCGCATGAAGGAATGCCTCGCCATGCTCGGCCGCCTCGACCGCGCGGTCGTGCGGCCGCCGCTGATGAAGCTGCCGGCCGCGGAGATCGAGCGCCTGCGCGCGGCGATGCGCGAGGCGGGCATCGCGCGCGAGGGCGCGCTGCCGATGGCGGCGGAATAGCCGCGCGCCACGGGATCCAAGGGGGGATAGACGAAATGCTCGACATGCTGAAGGGCGTGAAGGTCGTCAGCTTCAACCACTTCCTGATGGGCCCGATGGGCATCCAGGTGCTGGGCGACCTCGGCGCGGACGTGGTCTCGATCGAGACGCCGGAGGGCGCCTACCAGCGCCACTGGAGCGCGGGGAACATCTGGTGCGACGGCCAGAGCGTCCTGCATCTCTGCGCCAACCGGAACAAGCGCAACATCGCCCTCGACCTCAAGTCGGAGAAGGGCAAGGAGATCGCGCTGCGCCTGATCGACGGCGCCGACGTCGTCGCGGAGAACTTCCGGCCCGGCGTGATGGAGAAGCTCGGCTTCGGCTACGAGGCGCTCAAGGCGCGCAAGCCGTCGCTGATCTACGCCTCGGCCTCCGGCTACGGGCCCGACGGTCCCTACAAGGAGCGCCCGGGGCAGGACCTGCTCGCGCAGGCGCTGTTCGGCCTGATGGCGATCACGGGCCAGCAGGCCTCCGGCCCGCGCCCCGTCGGCGTGTCCGCGGTCGACCACCACGGCGCGGCCGTCTTCGCCATGGGCGTGCTGGCGGCGCTGGTGCGCCGCGGCCGCACGGGGCAGGGCTGCCGCGTCGACGTGAGCCTGATGCAGGCCGCGCTCGACCTGCAGGCCGAATCCCTCGTCGGCTGGCTCAACTCCGAGAAGAAGCCCGACGAGCGCTCGCCGCGCCACATCGCGGCCTGGTACTACAGCGCGCCCTACGGCGTGTACGCCACGCGCGACGGGCACATCGCGATCTCGATCACGCCGCTGAAGCTCCTGTCGGAGGCGCTCGAGGACCCGCGGCTCCTGCGCTTCGGCCTCGAGGAGACCTGGGACCCGGCGCGCAAGGAGGCGATCTGCGACCTGATCGCGGAGACGATCCGCACGCGCGAGACCGACCACTGGATCTCGCGCATGCAGCCTCTGAAGATCTGGCACGCGCGCGTCCAGGGCTACGCCGACATCGTCGCCGACCCGCAGGTCCAGCACATGAAGTGCATCGTCACGGCGCCCGGCGCGGGCAAGGACGGCAAGCCCGTGACGCTCGTGAACCATCCCGTGCGCTACGACGGGCAGGCGGCCGAGGTGCGCCTGCCGCCGCAGCCGCTGGGCGGGCAGACGGAGGACGTGCTGGCCGAGCTCGGCTTCGGCGCGGCGGAGATCGAGGCGCTGGAGCGCGACGGCGTCGTGCGCCGCGCGCAATAGGGGGAAGCGATGGCCGATTTCTACGTCAAGCCCGGCGACAGCGTCAGCTTCGCCAAGACCGTCGGCGAGACCGACATCTACATGTTCGCGGGGATCACCGGCGACTTCGCCGTGAACCACGTGAACGAGCAGTACATGGAGCGCTCCAAGTACGGCAAGCGCATCGCCCATGGCGCGCTGCTCGTCGGCTACATGTCGACCTGCTCCACGATGATGATCCACCAGTGCCGCGGCACGGAGGGCGACGAGACGGCGGTGAGCCTCGGCTACGACCGCGTCCGGTTCCTCGCGGCGGTCGTCATCGGCGACACGGTGACGCTGACCTACACGATCAACGAGGTCGACCCGGTCAAGCGCCAGTCGAAGGCCTCGATCGAGGTGCGCAACCAGCGCGGCGAGCTCGTGGCGGTCGCCACGCATATCCTCAGGTGGGTCAAGGACAGGACATGAGCATGCGACTCAAGGACAGGATCTGCATCGTCACCGGCGGTGGCTCGGGCATCGGCCGGGCCACCTGCCTCCTCTTCGCCGCCGAGGGCGCGACGGTCGTCGTCGCGGACCGACGCCGCGACGCGGCCGACAAGGTCGTCGCCGAGTGCGCGGTGGCCGGGGGCAAGGCGATCGCGATGGAGGCCGATGTCTCGCGCGCGGCCGACGTGGCGCGCATGGTTGCCGACACCGTGGCCCGCTGCGGGCGCCTCGACGTGCTCGTCAACAACGCGGGCTACGGCACCTTCGGCACCGTGGTCGACATCGACGAGGCCGAGTGGGAGGCGCTGATGGCGGTGAACGTCCGCGGCGTCTTCCTCTGCTGCAAGCACGCCATCAAGGCGATGCGCGAGAAGGGCGGCGGGACGATCGTGAACGTTGCCTCGGTCGTCGCGGCGGTCGGCATCCGCAACCGCGCGGCCTATGTCGCCTCCAAGGGCGCCGTCGCCGCGCTTACCCGCGCGATCTCCCTCGACCATGTCGCCGAGGGCATACGCTGCAACGCCATCGCGCCGGGCACGATCGACACGCCCTACTACGACGACGTCGTGGCGCGCGCGCCGGACAAGGCCGCGTTCCGCAAGGGCCTGGAGGCGCGCCAGCCCGTCGGGCGCCTCGGCACGCCCGAGGAGATCGCGCAGGGGATCCTGTTCCTGGCGAGCGACGAGAGCCGCTTCGCGCACGGGACGATCCTCACCATCGACGGCGGCATGACGGCGCAATAGGGGGCTGGCATGGCGAGGTTCGACGGAAAGGTCGCGCTGGTCACCGGCGCGGCCGGCGGCATCGGGCGGGCGATCGCCCATGCGCTGGCGCGCGACGGCGCGGCGATCGGCATCGTCGACCTGCCGGGCGCGGATCCCGGCCGCGCGGCCGGGGAACTGCGCACCCATGGCCTGCGCGCCGAGGGCGTCGCCGGCGACGTCGCGGATCCCGGCTCGATCGGGGCGGCGGCGGCGCGCGTGGCCGAGCGCCTCGGCCCGGTGGACATCCTCATCAACAACGCCGGCGTCGCGCGCATCGGCACCATCCTCGACATCGCCCCGAAGGACTGGCGCGACAGCTTCGCGGTCAACGTGGACGGCACGTTCAACGCGTGCCGCGCCGTGATGCCCGCGATGGTCGAGCGTCGCGCCGGCTGCGTCGTCAACCTCGCCTCCTGGCTCGGCAAGCGCGGACAGGCGCATTACGGCGCCTACGCCGCGTCCAAGTTCGCGGTGGTCGGGCTCACGCAGTCGCTCGCCTACGAGATGGCGCCGCTCGGGATCCGCGTGAACGCGGTGGCGCCGGGGCTGATCGTGGACACGAGGATGCGCAGCGACATCGACGAGCTGAGCGGCCGCATGGGGCTGCCGCAGGTCAAGGACCGCGCGCCGCTGCTGCCGATGAAGCGCGTCGGCTACCCGGACGAGGTCGCGCGCGTCGTGGCCTTCCTGTGCTCGGACGAGGCGTCCTACGTGACGGGCGCGACTTGGGACATCACCGGCGGCAGCTGGATGAGCTGAGCCGGGCAGGGGGCGGGCGCATGGCGGAGGACCGACGCGGCGCGATCCTGCGCCTCGCCTCGTGGACAGGGTCGGACAACCCGATCACGCGCCACATGGTGGGCGTGCAGCCGCCGGGCAGCATCAACCTGGCCGGCGGCCTGCCCGCGCCCGAGCTGTTCCCCGTCGACGAGGTGCGTGCGGCGACCGAGCGCGCGCTGCGCCGCTTCGGTCCGCGGGCGCTCGCCTATGGTCCGGTCGCCGGCCTGCCGGAGCTGCGGGCGCTGCTCGCGCGGCGCTTCTCGCGTCCCGGCCGGAGCCTCGGCCCGGAGAACGTCGTCGTCACGTCGGGCGGGCTGCAGGCGCTCGACTTCCTCGGCCGCGCGCTGCTCGAGCGCGGGGACGCCATCCTCGCGCAGTTCCCCACCTATCTCGGCGCCATCGACGCCTGGAAGCCGGCCCATCCCCGCCACGTCGCGCTCGACTGGGATGCCGCGCCAGGGGCGCAGCAGGCGGCGATGCAGGCGGCGAAGTTCACCTATTGCGTGCCCAATTTCTCGAACCCGACCGGCGAGCTCGTCTCGCTGCCGCGCCGTCGCGCGCTGCTCGCCGCCGCGCGCGCGGCGCGCGCCCTGCTGGTCGAGGACGATCCCTACGGTGCGCTCTACTACGACGGGCCGGAGCTGCCGACGCTCCTCGACCTCGAGGCCGGGCTCGGCGACGAGGGGCCGTGGCGCGGCAACGTGCTGCATCTCGGGACGCTGTCGAAGTCGATCGGGCCGGGCCTGCGGATCGGCTGGGCGATCGGCGACGCGGCGGCGGTCGACGCGATCTGCATGGCGAAGCAGGGTTCCGACATCGGCACCAGCAGCTTCGTGCAGGCCGTGGCGCTGGAACTGCTCGAGGCCGGCGTCGACCGCGCGCTCCACGGCCGCATGATCGAGACCTATCGCGCCCGGCGCGACGCGCTGGTGTCCGCGGCGCGCGAGCACCTGTCTCGGCGCTTCGCGTTCGAGGCGCCGGTCGGCGGCATGTTCCTCTGGCTGCGCGCGCGCGATCCCGGCCTCGATACAGGCGCGCTCTGGGCCGCGGCGATGGCCGAGGGCGTCT
>VGDA01000322.1 GCA_016869915.1 Alphaproteobacteria bacterium | reverse complement strand
CGGGATCCTCGACGCGCACCAACATTTCTGGGATCCGATCGCCAACCCCATTCCCTGGCTGCGCGAGCAGCCGCCGATCGCCTTCCGCTACGGCGACTACGCGGCGCTGCGCCGCCCGTACCTGCCGCCCGACTACCTCGCCGACGCCGCGGGCCTGCCGGTCGTCGGCACCGTCTACATCGAGACCGAATGGGACCCGCGCGACCCGCTGGGCGAGACGCGCTGGGTCGAGGGCGTCGCCGCGACGCACGGGCTTCCCTGCGCCGTGGTCGCGCAGGCCTGGCTCGACCGCGAGGACGCTGCGGAGGTCCTGCGTGCCCAGGCGCGCGCGCCGCTCGTCCGCGGCATCCGGCACAAGCCGCGCTCCGCTTCGCGGCGCGAGGACGCGCGCCGCGGCGCGCCCGGCTCCATGGACGATCCGCGCTGGCGCGACGGCTACGCGCTGCTCGCGGGCCTTGGCCTGCATTTCGAGCTGCAGGCGCCCTGGTGGCACCTCGACGCGGCGGCGGAGCTCGCGCGCGACTTCCCGGGCACGGCGATCGTCCTCAACCATGCCGGCCTGCCCGCCGATCGCGGCGAGGACGGGCTCGCGTCCTGGCGGCGCGCGATGGAGCGCCTCGCGGCGGAGCCGAACGTCGTCGCGAAGATCTCCGGCATCGGCGTGCCCGGCCTGCCGTGGTCGCGCGCCGGCAACGCGCGCATCGTGCGCGACGCGATCGCCATCTTCGGCGCGGCGCGCTGCATGTTCGCGAGCAACTTCCCGGTCGACGGGCTGGTCGGCGACTTCGGCGAGATCTTCGCCGGCTTCGAGGCCGCGACGCGCGGCATGGACCCCGCCGCGCGTCGCGCGCTCTTCCGCGACAACGCGCTCAGGGTCTACCGCATCGACCCCGCCGCGCTCCGCGCGCCAGCCTGACGCGCGGTCCGGCGGGGGACGCTGACCTGGTGGTCGGCACGTTGGGCAGCGCGGGCGAGCGCTCTGCCGTGGCGATCGCGCAGTCCTCGATCGTGCCGGCGCCGCATGCGGCGGGCGGCCACGTTCGGGACGAGGGGGGCGCCCGCCGCCGTCGCGGCTTGACACGGGCGGGTCGGCGCTGAAACGTCGCATCCAGTCCCAAGCGGAGTCCTAAGCACATGGAATTGTCGAACAAGACCGCCCGCCAGCTCTTCGAGGAGGTCAAGGCCAACCCGACGCGCCGCCGCTTCGGCTTCGGCCGCAAGCCGGCGCTGATCAACGTCGACCTGCAGAAGGCCTACACGGCCGTGGGCGAGTTCAAGACCGCCTACGAGACCAACCCGCGCCAGGTCGAGTACGTGAACCGGCTCGCCGAGCTGTTCCGGGCCAAGAACTGCCCGGTGGTGTGGAGCTACGTCGCCTACATGAAGCACGCCGACGACGCCGGCGTCTGGGGCACGCGCACCGACACGCCGGACTCGCTGCAGAACATCAAGGTCGGCTCGCGCCGCGCCGAGTTCGACGACCGCCTGCGCATCGACCACGAGCGCGACGTCGTCATCAACAAGCGCTACGCGTCCTGCTTCCACGAGACCAACCTCGGCTCGATCTTCACCTACCATGGCGTGGACACGGTGATCGTGACCGGCGGGTCGACCTCGGGCTGCGTGCGCGCGACCGTCGTCGACTCCCTGTCGCGCAGCTACCGCACGATCGTCCCGGAGGAATGCGTGGCCGACAAGCACGAGAGCCCGCACTTCGCCAACCTCTACGACATGGCGCTCAAGTACGCCGACGTGCTGCCGGTCCAGGAAGTCATCGACTTCATGGAAGCCTACGCGCCGCGCAACGACCGCTGAGGGGCGCGCGATGACCTGGCGAGATCCCGGCCTCTACGACTACCTGCCCTACGACGAGAAGCGCCCGCGCATCACCTGGCCGAACGGCGCGCGCGTCGCCTTCTGGGTCGCGCCCAACATCGAGTTCTACGAGATCGACCCGCCGCGCAACCCGTCGCGCGGCGCCTGGGCGAAGCCGCATCCCGACGTGGTCGGCTACTCGTACCGCGACTACGGCAACCGCGCCGGGTTCTGGCGCATGCTCGAGGCCTTCGACCGCTGCGGCATGCGCGGCTCGGTGTCGCTCAACGTCGCGATGTGCGAGCACCATCCCGAGGTCATCGAGGCCTGCGCGCAGCGCGGCTGGGAGTTCTACAGCCACGGCACCTACAACACGCGCTACATGTTCGGCATGACCGAGGAGCAGGAGCGCGAGGTCATCCGGGACTCGATCGACACGATCAGGAAGCATACCGGGCAGCGGCTCGACGGCTGGCTCGCGCCCGCCCTCACCTACACCGAGCGCACGCTCGACCTCGTCGCCGACATGGGCCTCACCTATGTGTGCGACCTGTTCCACGACGACCAGCCGAGCCCGGTGAAGACCCGGACCGGCACGCTCGTCTCGATCCCCTACTCGCTCGAGATGAACGACGTCATCGCCTACAACGTGAACCTCGTCAGCCCGCGCGCCTATGGCGACATCATCAAGCGCCAGTTCGACCGCCTCTACGAGGAGGGCGAGCATTCCGGCACGGTGATGTGCATCCCGCTGCACCCCTACCTGGTCGGCTGGCCCTACCGCATGAAGGCCTTCGAGGACGCGCTGCGCCACGTCACCGGCCACGACAAGGTCTGGCTGGCGACGGGGCGCGAGATCGCGCAGCACTTCATCTCCCACCACATGGCCGACTTCGCACGGGCCTCGCACAAGGTCGGAGCCGCGCCATGACCGGCATCCCCCCGGAATACCTGCAGTACCGCGCCCGCAAGTACGGGATGGACCACGACCGCTACGACTGGTCCATCCTGCCGCGCAGGAAGAAGGTGGAGTGGCCCGGCGGCGCGCGCGTCGCGCTCTGGGTCATGCCCGCGCTGGAGTGGTTCCCGATCGACATGAAGGGCAAGCCCTTCAAGCCGCCAGGCGCGATGCAGACCTCCTACCCGGACCTGCGCCACTACACGCTGCGCGACTACGGCAACCGCGTCGGCATCTGGCGCATGATGCGCAGCTTCGACCGCATGGGCATCCGCGTCACCGCGGCGATGAACGCCGCGGTCGCGACGCGCTATCCCGCCCTGCTCGAGGCCTGCGTCGCGCGCGGCTGGGAGATCGTCGCCAACGGCCAGGACATGGACCACCTCCACTACGAGGGGCTGCCGGTCGAGGACGAGAGGAAGCAGGTCGCCACGACGCTCGAGGTGTTCCGCCGCGTGCCGGGCCTGAAGGTCCGCGGCTGGCTGTCGCCGGCGAAGTCGCAGTCGAAGGCGACGCTCGACCTCGTCGCCGCTTCGGGCATCGAGTATTGCTGCGACTGGGTCAACGACGACATGCCCTACGCGATGCGCACCGCGCACGGGCCGCTGGTGGCGATGCCGCATCCCATCGACATCGACGACCACACGATCCTGATCCAGAACCACCACTCGGACGACGAGTTCCGCGACCAGCTCTGCGACCAGTTCGACTGCCTCTACGAGGAGTCGGCGACGCAGGGCGGCCGGGTGATGGCGATCTCGCTGCATCCCTGGATCACGGGACAGCCCTACCGCATCGGCGCGCTGGAGCAGGCGCTGCGCCACATGCTCTCGCGCAAGGGCGTGTGGAGCGCCACCGGCGCGGAGATCATGGACGCCTGGAAGGCGCAGCAATAGCGCCATGGCGGGGCCGCTCGAATATGGCCGCGCGGGCCTCGTCGGCGTCCTGACGCCGCAGGCCAACGCGACCGTGGAGCCGGAGCTGAGCGTCCTGCTCGGCCCGGACATCGGGGTGGTCAACGGGCGCATGACCTGCCCCGCGCCAGACCTGCGCGCGCGGCTGGTGGCGTATTTCGAGCGCATCGACGAGGCGATCGCGACCTTCGCCGACGCGCCGATGGACGCGATCGGCGTCGCCTGCACCGGCGCGTCCTACCTCGTCGAGCGCGTGCCCGAGCCGTTCCAGCGCCCCTGGGACGGGCCGCGCCCGGTCGTGGCGGCGGTCGAGGCGATCGACCGCGCGCTGCGCGGCATCGGCGCGCGGCGCCTCGCGATGCTCAGTCCCTACCCGAAATGGCTGACCGATGCGTGCCTCGCGCATTGGGGGAAGCTCGGCTACGAGATCGCGCTGCTGCGCGAGCCCGCGCCGATCGAGAAGGGCTACCACCCGATCTACGCGCAGCGCAGCCGCCAGGCGACGGGCGTGCTCGACGACGTCGCCGCGCTCGACGTCGACGCGGTGGTGATCAGCGGCACCGGCCTGCCCACGCTGGCCGCGATGCCGCGGCTCAACCGCGCCGGCGGCCCGCCGGTGCTGTCGTCCAATCTCTGCCTCGCTTGGGCGCTCGAGGAGATCCTCGCCGGCCGCGGCGCCGCCCCGCGCCCCGTCACCGCCTGGCTCGGCCCGGACGCGCCCTGGGTGCAGCGCCTGCGGCAGAGATATCCGTCGGCGGAGGGGTGAGGGCGGCAGGAGACCGGGTCTATCGGGGTCTATCGGGGACGGGGGTCTATCGGGGACGGAGCCTGGATTACTCCCCGGCGTCGGTACTAGGCCGCAGACTCATAATGGCGCAACCAGAGCCGCGCTGAGGCGAGCTTTGCCATGGCGAGGTAGTTGAGCGGGTTTCGGTCGTAGCGGGTGGCGATATGGCGGAACTGCTTGAGCTTTCCGAAG
>VGDA01000321.1 GCA_016869915.1 Alphaproteobacteria bacterium | reverse complement strand
ACATTCTGCGCGGCCCTCCGTTGCGGGGCGAGGCGGCGCCCCTGGCGCCCGTACCGGGGTGAGCGCACCAAGCCGTCTGGAAATCCGGGGGTCGCTAAGCCTGGATCCGAATTGCGGTCAGCGGTTAGCGCCGGGATCCGCCTGCGTCGCGGATCCCGGCGCGTGAGCCTCAGGCGCGCTTGAAGCCCTGGAGCTCCTTCTGGGCCCAGTCGAGGCACTTCTCGATCGACTCGCCGCCCTGGGTGATGCGCGCGATCATCTTCGGCATCACGCCCTGCACGTAGATCTGGTTCGCGATGCGCGGCGGGGCCGGGGCCGCTGCAACCGAGGCGATCTGGTGGTTGTGCGGGTTCGGGTAGTGGTAGAGCGTGCCCTTGGGCGGGCCGATCTCTGCCCAGGTCTTGAACGTCGTCAGGTTCGCGAAGGACGGGATGTCGTAGCCCTGGCTCGCGGCGACCAGCTTCTCGACCGACGAGGGCGAGCTGAGGTGGCGCAGCAGGCTCTTCGCCGCCGGCTTGTTCTTCGCGAAGGTCCAGATCCCCGCGAAATTGGCGGTGAACGGCGCGTAGCGGCCCCTTGGCCCGGCGGGCATGCCGTGCGTCCAGAGCTGCGAGCCGATCTGCGGCGCGTCGCGCACCGCGACCGCCCAGGAGCTCGGCGGGTTCATGATCAGCGCGCCCTTGCCCGAGATGAGCCAGCGGTTGTTGGCCGCGTCGTCCCACGAGAAGACGTCGTTGGGCAGCCACTGGACGAGCTTCTTGCTGTATTCCAGCACCTGCCGGACCGCGTCGGACTTGACGATGATCTCCCCCTTCGAGTTGACGAGCTGCGCGCCATGCGCCTGGAAGAGCGCGCCGACCCAGTCGACGGAATCGCCGAACTGGCTGAGCGGCAGTCCGAAGGGCACGCCCGCCTTGGCGCATTTCTCGGCGGCGACGAGGAACGTGTCCCAGGTCCAGTTGTCCGCCTTCGGCGGCGCGCCGGCCGGGTACATCGCCTGCACGTCGATGCCCGCGTGCTGCTTCATCAGGTCGATGCGCGAGCAGGGCGGCTTGAGAGCGCTCATAACGGCCCAGGGCACGGCGACCCACTTGCCGTTCACCTTGCCGAGGTATTCCGCGGTGCGGTTCGGCGCCCCGTTGGTCTTAACGAGGTCGGCAACGACGTCGTCGACCGGCTCGAGTAGCCGCGCGTTGTCGGAGGCAGTCCAGCCCGTGAAGATCAGCATGTCGTGACCGGCGCGTGCCGCCGCCTCTGCGGCGATGGTCAACATGTGCTTCTGACCGATGGTGGTGATGTAGTCGACCTTGAGGTCGACCTTCTCGCGGTCCGCCCATTCCTTGCAGAGCGCGTTCATCGTGTCGTTGGCGCCTGGCACCCAGTGGTCCCAGAGGCCGATCTCGAGCCTGCCGGCGGCATGCGCGCCGCTCACATGGATGCCGGCCGCGCCGGCGAAGGCGATCGCGCCGCCGCGCATGAGCGCGCGCCGCGTCGTCCTGTCTCTCTTCATCTGCTTCCCCCTCTGAGGCGCGGTTCCCTTCCCGCGCATGGCGCCACTTTATGTCCGCCCGCGGTGGCCGCGCAAGCCTCGCGCTGGGGCTTGCAAGCGCAGGGCGGGCGCGTTCAGATCCGTGCGGCGGCATGGCCGCACATGCACTCTCCCGGGGGGAAACGATGCGCGAGAACAAGGTGAAGTCGATCTGGCAGCGCGGCGGCGCCGTCATCAATGGCTGGCTCGGGATCCCGAGCGCGGTCGCCGCGGAGAACATGGCGCAGGCGGGCTGGGACTCGATCACCTGCGACCTGCAGCACGGCCTCGTCGACTACCAGGCCGCGGTCGGCATGATGCAGGCGATCTCGACGACGGGCGCGATCCCGCTGGCGCGCGTGCCGTGGAACGAGCCGGGCATCATCATGAAGCTGCTCGACGCCGGCTCCTTCGGGATCATCTGCCCGATGATCAATACCCGCGCCGAGGCCGAGGCCTTCGTCGGCGCCTGCCGCTACGCGCCGACGGGCTATCGCAGCTTCGGGCCGGTGCGCGCGGGCTGGGTGCACGGCGCCGACTACTTCAGGAACGCCAACGACACCGTGCTCGCCATCGCGATGATCGAGACGAAGAAGGCGATGGACAACCTCGACGACATACTCTCGGTGCCGGGGCTCGACGGGATCTATGTCGGGCCCGCCGACCTCGCGATCTCGCTCGGCCGGCCGCCGCAGGGCGACCCGACCGACGACGTGGTCAACAAGGCCATCGACGAGATCTGCGCGGCGGCGAAGAGGCACGGCGTCAGGCCCGGCATCCATACCGGCTCGCCGCAGGGCGCGCGGAACATGATCTCCCGCGGTTTCCAGTTCACGACGATCCTGTCCGACAACGCGCTGCTCGCCAACGCGGCGAAGGCCGCGGTCGCCGCGGCGCGCGGCGAGGCCGGGGGCGGGGCGGGCGGACCGAAGGGACCGTACTGAGGCCCGGCCAGCCATGGCGCGACGGACGCGAGGCCGCGCTTGAACGCCGGGTGGCGTTCGGCTATCTACCGCTCCTTCGTTGCTGGGCTGGCTTCGCCCGGCGGATTTTGGGTCCCCTTCGTCTAGAGGCCCAGGACGGCGCCCTCTCACGGCGCAAACAGGGGTTCGAATCCCCTAGGGGACGCCAAGGCGCGCGCGAAATTCGCGCGACGCCGGGCGGGGTCGCGAGGCTCAGCCCTCGTATCCGAACATTCGCGGCAGCCAGAGCACGATGTCCGGGAACAGGATCATCGCGAACAGCGCCGCGACGAGCACGGCGACGAAGCCCCAGATCTCGGCGATCATCGCGCGCAGCGGGATGCCCGTGACGGCGTTGGTCACGAACAGCAGGACGCCATAGGGCGGCGTGATCAGCCCGATCATCGCATTGACCACCGTGACGACGCCGAAATGCACGAGGTCGATGCCCAGCGCCTTGCAGGTCGGCACGAAGAGCGGAAGGATCACGAGGATGATCGTGCTGGCATCGAGCAGGCAGCCGAGAACGAGCAGCAGCAGGTTCACGGCGACCATGAAGGCGAGGGGCGAGATCTGGATGCCCGTGAGCCAGGCCGAGACTGTGCCCGGGATGTTCTCCGCCGCCACGATGTAGTTGAAGATCAGCGCGCCTCCGATCAGCAGGCCGATCGAGGCCGAGGCGCGCGCGCCGTCGAGCGTCACGGCGTAGAGCCCCTTCCAGGTCAGCTCGCGGTAGTAGAAGGCCGCGAGCAGCAACGCGTAGGCGGCCGCCATGGCCGCCGCCTCGGTCGGGGTCGCGATGCCGCCATAGATGCCGTAGAGCAGGATGAAGGGCATCAGCAGCACGGGGAAGGCGCGCGCGGTGGCGCGCGGGATCCCAGACAGCGGCACCTTCTCGTCGACCGGGAAGTTCCTGCGCACCGCGACGAAGTGGTTGTAGGCCATCAGCACGGCGCCGATGAGCAGGCCCGGCAGGGCGCCGGCGATGAACAGGTAGCCGACCGAGGTGTCCGAGACGAGGGCGTAGAGCACCATCGGGATCGAGGGCGGGATGATCGGGCCGATGACCGCCGAGGCCGCCGTGATCGCCGCGGCGTAGCCCGGCGTGTAGCGGTTGTCCTTGGTCATCAGGTCGATCGAGATCTTGCCCGTGCCGGCCGCGTCGGCGACGGCGGAGCCCGACATGCCCGAGAAGATGATGCTGACGACGATGTTCACGTGGCCGAGGCCGCCGCGGAACCGGCCCACCAGCGCTACGCAGAACTCGTTGAGCCGCGTGGTGATGGAGCCGGAGTTCATGACGTTGGCCGCGATGATGAAGAGCGGCACGGCGAGGATCACGAAGCTGTCGTAGAGCCCCTGGATGATCTGCTCCGCGGCGAGGCCGAGGTCCTGTCCCTTGATCGCGAGGTAGGCGACGGCCGCCACGATCATGCTGAGCGATATCGGCGTGCCGAGCGCGGCAAGGCCGAACATCGCCGCGAGCGTCATCGCGAAGGCGAAGCTCACGTGCGGCGCTCCCCGTCCAGCGTCGCCATCGGCGTGCCGCGCAGCAGCGTGACGACCCGCGCGCCGTAGCGCAGGATGATCGCCACCGCGAAGATCGCATAGACGCTGAAGACGATGTCGAGGCGGATGCGCAGGCTGACGCTCGACTTGATCGAATAGAAGGTGATGTAGTCGAGCGCGCCCGGAAGGGCCGCGATGAACCCCGCGAGGATCGCCAGGGCCGAGGCCAGGGCGAAGACGCGCCGTCCGCGTTCTTGCATCGCGACGTAGAACAGGTCGAACTTCACGTGGTCGCGGTCCTTGACCACGAACGCGCCGCCCCAGAGGACGAGCCAGAGCCACGCCGTGAGGCAGGCCTCGAGGGTCCACGCGACCGGTCGGTTCACCGCGTAGCGCATGAAGACCTGCACGACGAAGGCCGAGAACATCGCGCCCATGAGGAGGACGGCGACGTTCTCGGCCCGCGCCTGGAGCCATGTCGCGATCTTGTGCAGGGCGGTTCTCCCGGCGATGGCGCCCCGCCGGTCGACGGCGGGGCGCCGCTCGCGACGCGGCGTCAGCGGATCGCGTTGATCTTGTCGACCATGCCGGCCGGCCAGTCCTTCGCGAACCTGGACTCGAGATAGGCCTTCTGCACGTGGGCGCGGAAGGCATCGACGTCGGGCGCGTAGACCTTCAG
>VGDA01000320.1 GCA_016869915.1 Alphaproteobacteria bacterium | reverse complement strand
CGATCTCTCGAAGGTACGCAAGGTCGTCACGGGCATCGGCCTCACCGGGCTGCCGCTGCTCATGCGCGGCGACGTCGACGGCTTCTTCGTGTTCTACGAGTCGAAGACCGCCCTGGAGCGCGACCGCGCGCCGCTGCACTACCTGCCCGGCGACGACTTCGCGCCGATGCCGGGCGACGCGCTGATCACGGGCCGCGCCTTCGCCGAGGACCCGCGCAACGAGCAGGCCATCGTGCGCTTCCTGCGCGCGGCGCGCCGCGGCGTCGAGTACATGCAGGACGAGCGCAACTTCGACGACATCGTCTCCGTGCTGAAGGCCTACAACCCGATCGAGGCGCAGGACGCGGAGAAGGGCCGCCGCATCCTCTCCGTGCTGCGCGGCTACATGCAGCCGCCCGCGGGGATGAAGCGCCTGCGCATGGACGAGGCGGCCTGGGCGCGCTGCATCGAGCTGCTCGAGAAGATCGACGTCATCAAGAAGAAGGGCGTGCCGCACGCCCGCTTCTACACCAACCGCTTCGTCGACCAGGCCTGAGCGGCGGCCCGGCTCAGCGCCGGGCGAGCTCCGCGCGCAGGGCCGCGATGCCGCGCATGGTGAGCGCGATGCGCGCCTCGTCCATCGCCGCCTCCTGCGAGGAGAACTTGGCGACCACGATGCCGGCAGCGCGGTCGACGAAGAGGTTCTGGCCGTTGACGCCCATGCCGAAAAGCATCGGCGCACCGTCCTTCAGCACGTACCACTTGCTGCGGTAGTGCATGCGCATGCCCTTGTAGTAGCCGGCGAAGTCGCCGCGGTTCCACGCCTCCTCGTCGCCGTCGCGCTCCACGGACTCGATCCATTCCGCGGGCACGACCAGCCTGCCGTCGCGCCGCCCACCTTCCGCGAGCAACAGCCCGACCCGAGCGAGGTCGCGGGTGGTGGCGCAGAAGCCGCCCGCGCAGCGCGGCGCGCCCAGCCGGTCGACGGTGATGAACGCGGGCTCCGCGGCTCCCATCGGCCGCCAGAGCAGCCGCGCTGCGAGGTCCGCGTAGCGCTCGCCGGTCGCGCGCTCGATGATCCAGCCCAGCAGGTCGGTGTTCGGCGAGACGTAGTGGAAGCGCCCGCCATGGCCGCCATCGGCTTCGTCGAGCGTCGCGAAGAAGCCGCGCAGGTCGGTCGGCGCCTCGCCCGGATCTGGCGGGTTCCAGCCCTGGGCCTTGCGGTAGCGGATGATGGCGCCGGAGGTCGCGAGGTAGTTCTCGTCGAAGAGGATGCCCGCGCGCATGTCGAGGAGGTGGCGCAGCCGCGCGCCGCGCCAGGCGCTGCGCGCGATCTCCGGCACGAGTCGCGTGGCGTCCTCGTCGAGGTCGAGGACGCCGCGGGCCACGAGGATCCCCGCGAGGATCCCGAGCATCGACTTCGACACGGACATGAGGATGTGCGGCGTGCGCGCGTCCATGCCGTTGGCGTAGCGCTCGAAGGCCACGCGGCCGTCGCGCAGCACGACGATCCCGTCGGTGTCGGTGGCGGCGAGGAAGGCGTCGATCCCCATGCCGTCGATGCGCAGGCCGCCGAGGTCGACCGGCGCCTCGGGCAGGTCGCGCGCGCGGCCAGGTTCGTGCGCGATACCGGCGGTGGGAAGGATCTCGCGGACGTGCTGGAACGCCCAGCGGGAGAAGGGCGGCGTGCGCCAGTTCGCAAGCGTCACCTGGCCGGCGGGCGCGGGCGGGAATCCGGACATCACGGCCTGGCTGGTCACTTCGGTACTCGCTGGATGGAAGGGGAATGCGCGGGCGCGCGGCGTCGATCGCGCCCTATGCGGCGGCGCCCGCGCGGCGCCGTTGCCACGCCCAGGTCGCGGCGGCGCCGATCGCGCCGGCGAGGTCGGTGACCGTGCCCGGCACGATGAGGCAGAGGGCGCAGGCGAAGAGAACGACGCGCGCCGCCATCGGCGCGGGACGGCCCGCGTACCATCCCTCGGTCGACGCGGCGAGCAGCCAGACGCCGGTCGAGGCCGTGAGGAGCACCTGCAGGATCGCCGGCCATTCGCCCCGCATGAGGAGCTCGGGCCCGAAGAAGAACATGAAGGGCACGATGAAGGTGGCGAGGCCGAGCTTCAGCGCGATGAACGAGGTCTTCCACGGATCGGCGTTCGCCATGCCGGCGGCCGCGAAGGAGGCCAGCGCCACGGGCGGCGTGATGGCGGAGATGACGGCGTAGTAGAAGATGAAGAGATGCGCGGTGAGCGGCGGCACCCCCATCTGGGCGAGGCCGGGCGCGACGACCGAGGCCGCGACCGCGTACGCCGCCGTCGTCGGCATGCCCATGCCGAGCACCAGCGTGATCAGCATTGCGAAGATGAGCGCGAGGATCCTGCTCTCGCCCGCGACGGCGAGCACCATGTTGGAGAAGCGGCCGCCGATGCCGGTGAGCGCGATGACGCCGACGATGATCCCGGCGCAGGCGCAGATCGCCATCAGCTGCACGACCTCGCGCGAGGAGAGGACCAGCGCCTCGAAGGCGGCGCGCGGCCCCATGCGGTCGGCGCGCGCGGAGAGCCAGCTCGCGACGACGGCGGCGACGATGCCGATGGCGCCGGCGCGGAACACCGAGTAGCCGGACATGAGGAGGCCGATCAGCAGGACGAGCGGCAGCAGGAGGTGCCAGCGCCGCAGCACGGCGGCGATCGTGGGAAGCTCCTCGCGCGGGATGCCCTTGAGGCCGTGCTTGCGCGCGTGCAGGTCGGCATGGACGTAGCAGGCGATGTAGAAGAGCAGCGTCGGGATGATGGCCGCGACCGCGATGTCCGTGTACGGGATGCCGAGGATCTCGGCCATGATGAAGGCACCCGCACCCATGATCGGCGGCGTGAGCTGCCCGCCCGTCGAGGACGTCGCCTCGACCGCCGCCGCCGTGGAGCGGTCGTAGCCGACGCGCCGCATCATCGGGATGGTGATCATCCCCGAGGCGACGACGTTGCCGACCGCGCTGCCGCTGATCGTGCCGAAGAGCACGCCGGAGAGCACCGCGACCTTCGCCGGACCGCCGCGCGCCCAGCCGACGAGCGCGATCGAAAGGTCGTTGAAGAACTCGCCGGCCCTGGAGGCGTGGAGGAAGCAGGCGAAGGCCACGAACAGGATGATGTAGGTGGCGGAGACGTCGGTCGTGATCCCGTGCACGCCCTGCATCGAGTAGATGTAGGTGAAGAACGAGTCGGCCGGGATTCCCTTGTGGTGCAGCATCCCCGGCATCCACGGCCCCGCGAAGGCGTAGGCGATGAAGACGCCGGCGAGGGTCGGCAGGGCGCGGCCCGCGGAGCGGCGCGTGAGCTCGAGCACCATCGCGGTGCCCGCCAGGGCGACGAGGAAGTCGGTGCCGGTCGGCAGCACGCCCGCGCGGAACAGCAGGTCGTCGAGGTTGACCGCGATGTAGGCGAAGACCGCCACGCTCGCCGCGATCAGGCCCCAGTCGTACCAGGGAACGCCGGCGCGCGCGCCGCGGGTCGCGGCGTAGATCGCGAAGCCGACGACCGAGCCCATCGAGACATGGAACGCCCTGAACACCCAGGGATCGATCGGGTGGACGTTCAGCACCACGAGGTGGAAGACGACATAGGCCGCGCCGAGCCACGCGATCGCGTGGCCGACCGGCCCGGCGAGCTCGCGCCTGAGCCCGCCGAACTCGATCTCCATGGCCCGGTCGGCGGCCTCGGCGGAGACGGTCTCCGCCGAGGCGGCGGGCTTGCCCTTGGTGTCGCTCATCTCCGCCCGCCCCGTCCGGCCTGCCCCGAGCGCGGGGCGCTCAGCCCCGCAGCTCCGGCGGTATCCTGAAGCCCTTCTCCTCGAAGTAGCGGACCGCGCCGGGATGGAAGGGCAGGAACGTGTTCTTGGTCACGTTCTCCGGCAGCGTCTCCTTCGCCGCCGCGTGGCCCTGCACCATGCGGGGGTTGTTCTCCATGACGGCCTTGACGATGCCGTAGACGATGTCCGCCGACACGTCCTTGTGCGCGATCGCGAAGTTGAACACGCCGACCGTCTTCTGGTCCTCGGCAAGGGTGCGGTAGGTGCCCTTCGGGATCACGGCGTCGGAGAGCTCCGGCATCTTCTGCCTCAGCGTGGCGATCTGCTCCGGCGTGAAGGTGAAGAAGGTGACGGGGTTGGACGCCTCGGCCTCGGAGAAGGCCGGGAAGGGCAGGCCAGAGGCGAAGCCGAAGGAGTCGATGAGCCCGTCGCCGAGCTGCGAGGTCATGTCGCTGGCGCCGCCGTTGCGGATCGCCGAGACCTTGATGCCCAGCGCATCCATCATCAGCGGCAGGTAGGTGCCCGGCGTGCCGGCGCGCGGGCCGACGCCGAGGCTCTTGCCGGCGAGGTCGGAGACCGACTTGATGCCGCTCTTCTGCAGCGCCGCGAAGTGGAACATCGTGTCGTACATCGGGAACATGGCGCGGATGCTGTTGAACTTGCGGCCCTGCGTCCACGCCCCCTCGCCGCGCCAGCCCTGCAGCGCGACGCCCATCGTCGTCATGCCGAGGTCGATCTGCCGCGTCTCGGTCAGGATGATGTTGTGGTTGGGTCCGTCGGTCTGGCGCGTGTTGATGGGGACCTTGATCGCGTCCGAGGCGAGGTTCGCCCAGACCTGCCCGTAGACGAAGAACACGCCGCCGACCGAGGCGGTGCCGAGCGTGAGCGAGCGCGGCGTC
>VGDA01000319.1 GCA_016869915.1 Alphaproteobacteria bacterium | reverse complement strand
CGCGAGAAGCCCCGGCCGGTTGGGCACGTGGTAGCTCTCGCCCGCCTTGAGGACCGCTTCGAAGAGCCGCGTGCCGTAGGCGTCCCGCACCTGCAGCCAGCTTTCCGACTGCGCCGAGATCACGATTCGGGAGCCCAGCCCCGGCTCGCCGTGCTGCCGCCCCGCCGGCGTGGAGGAGGAGGCCTCGGGCGCCGGCGCCCCGGCGACCTCGGCCACCGGGGACAGCGGATCCGCGACCGGCATCGCGAGTGCCGCCTGACCCGCCGCACTTTCCGGGACGGGGGGCGGCGCCGGGGGTGGTAGAGGGGGCGCTGACGCCTGGAGCTGCTCGGGCACGGGTTCCACCCGCGGCAGGAAGACCCGGTGCTCGCCGAACTGCGTCCAGGCGCCATAGGCCAGCACCGCCAGCAGCGCCGACACCAGGACCACGATCCGGCCAGGCATCCGGCTTTCCCGGAGCGGCGCGGGGAAGTTCAACTCGAGGCACGGCTCGCCCTGGCCCGATTCCTCGCGGTAGCGGCGCACCATCTCGTCCGGATCGAGGCCCAGGGCGGCGGCGTAGGCGCGCACGAAATTGGCCGCGTAGGTGCCGGCGGGCAGCTGGTCGAAGCGATCTTCCTCGATGGCCGCGAGGTGCACCCGCCTGATCTTCAGGTGACCCGCGAGTTCGCCGAGCTCCCAGCCGTTGCGCAGGCGCTCGTCGCGCAGCGTGGCGCCGATGCCGCCGGCGCGCGCGCGCGCGAGGCCGTCCTCCGCGAGGAAGCCCTGCGGATGCGCGCCTTGCCCGCGCTTGCGGCGCTTGCCAGCCATGCCGAGACGCCTCGCTTGCCTTCGCCCGCGCCGCCCGGATCCCGGTGCGCCGCGCCGACCCATGCCCTGCAGCCGCGATTAGTACCAGCCCGCGACGCGACGGGGCAACCGGGCCTCCCGGGGCGCCTCAGACCGCGATCCCGCGGTCGCGCGCGAAGGCCCTCAGCCTGCCGCGCAGCGAGCGGTCGGGCAGGTCGAGCAGCCCGCCGAGATAGCGGCCCGTCGCGCCGATGTCCGCGCTGCGCAGCATCGCCTTCACCGGGCCTATCGCGCTGGGCGCCATCGACAGGCGCCTGAAGCCGAGCGCGGCGAGGGCGAGCGCCTCGAGCGGCCTGCCCGCCATCTCGCCGCAGAGGGTCAGCGGCACGCCGCGCGCGTTCGCCGCGCGGGCCACCTCGGCGAGGAAGCGCAGCGCGGCCGGCGAGAGGACGTCGTACCGGCCGGAGAGCCGCGTCGAGCCGCGATCGCACGCGAAGAGGAACTGCATGAGGTCGTTCGAGCCGACCGAGACGAAGTCCACGCGGCCGAGCAGCGCGGGCAGCTGCAGCGCGAGCGAGGGCACCTCGAGCATCGTGCCCGCGCGCAGCTCGCTCGGCCCCTCGATGCCGCGCGCCTCGAGGCGCTCGCGCTCGCGTCGCAGGAGGTCCTTCGCGGCGTCGAACTCGGCGACGTCGGCGATCATCGGGAACATGATGTCGAGCGGCCTGCCCGACGAGGCGAGCAGCAGCGCGCGCAGCTGCTGGCGCAGCATCATGGGTCGGTCGAGCGCGATGCGGATGGCGCGCCATCCCATCGCCGGGTTCTCGTCGTCGGCCATCTCGAGGTAGGGAAGGCGCTTGTCGCCGCCGACGTCGAGCGTGCGGAAGACCACCGGCCGGCCGGCCGCGCGGGCAAGCACCTCGCGGTAGAAATCGGCCTGCGCGGCGACGTCCGGGAAGGACGAGCGCACCATGAACGGGATCTCGGTCCGGTAGAGGCCGACGCCGGCCGCGCCGGTCGGCGCGAGCTGGTCGAGGTCGACGAGCAGGCCCGCGTTGACCAGCATCGTCGTCTCGACGCCGTCGCGCGACAGCGCCGGCAGGTCGCGGATGCGCGCGTACTGCGCCTGGCGGGCCTGGCGCGCGGCGATCGCCGCCGACACCGCGTCGCGCACCTCCTCGCTCGGCCGCAGCACGACCACGCCGCTCTCGCCATCGACGATGATGCGCTCGTCGGGCGCCACGAGCGACAGAAGGTCCTTGACGCGCCCGACCATCGGCAGGCCGAGCGCGCGCGCGACGATCGCGACATGCGCGGTGGGCGAGCCCTCCTCCAGCGCGATCGCGCGCAGCCGCGAGCGGTCGTAGTCGAGGAGCTCCGCGGGGCCCATGCTGCGCGCCACCAGGACCGCGTCCTCGGGCAGGCTGCCGCCCTGCGCGGCGGTGCGATCGCCGGTCAGGTGGCGCAGCAGCCGGTTGCCGAGGTCCTCGAGGTCCGCGAGGCGCTCGCGCAGGTAGGGGTCCGTGATCTGGTGCATGCGCGCGCGCGTGTCGTCCTGCACGCGCTGCACCGCGGCCTCCGCCGTGAGGCCCGCGTTGATCGCCTCGCCGATGCGCCCGAGCCAGCCGCGGTCCTCGGCGAACATGCGGTAGGTCTCGAGGATCTCGCGGTGCTCGCCGGCATGGCCGATGTCGGCGCGCGCCAGCAGGTCGTCGATCGCGCTGTGCATGCCCTCGACGGCCGCCTCGAGCCGCGCGCGCTCGCGCGCCGGGTCCTCGGCGACCATCTGGCGGATCGTCACGCGAGGCTGGTGCATAACCACGCGCCCCATCGCCAGCCCCTCGTTGAGCTTCAGGCCCTCGAGCCTCTCGGGCAGCAGCGCGACGGATTCGAGCGCCGCGCCGGGCGGGCCGAAGAGGCTGTCGCTCGCCGCGAGCTCGGCCAGGACCATCGCGATGGTCTGGAGCGCCTCGACCTCTTCCTCGTCGTATTCGCGGAAGGAGCGGTTCTGCACGACGAGCACGCCGAGCACGCGGCCACCGCGCAGCACGGGCACGCCCATGAGCGAATGGAAGCTCTCCTCGCCCGTCTCGGGCTTGTAGGCGAAGAGCGGATGGGCCTGCGCGTCGGCGAGCGCGAGCGGGCGCGCATGGGCGGCGATGTCGCCCACGAGGCCCTCGCCGATCGCCAGGCGCGTCTTGTGGACCGCCTCCTGCTTGAGGCCCTCGGTCGCGACGAGCTCGAGCACGTCGCCAGGACGCGCCATGTAGATGGAGCAGACCTCGGCGACCATGTCGCCGGCGATGATGCGGACGGTCTGGTTGAGGCGCTCCTGCGCGCTCCCCCCGCCCGCCATCAGGTCGCGCAGGCGCTTGAGCAGGCGGCGCGCGCCGCCGGGGCCCAAGCTGGTCTGGCTCACCTGCCGCTCCCGCGCGCGCCGAGGACCGAGAGGCCCTGGGCGAGGATCTCGTCGATGATCTCGCGCACCGGCTGCTCGCGCGTCACCATGCCGACCGACTGGCCCGCCATCAGCGAGCCGTTCTCGACGTCGCCGTCGACGACCGCGCGGCGCAGGGCGCCAGCCCAGAAATGCTCGATCGCGAGCTGGGCCTCGTCGCGGCTGAGCTCGCCGCGATCGAAGCGCGCGATGACGTCGCGCTGCACCTCGATGAAGCGCTTCGTGCCCGCGTTGGCGAGCGCGCGCACCGGGATGACCGGGAAGCGCGGGTCCAGCTGCGCCGAGGGCACGGCGTCGCGCGCCGGCGCGCGGATGTAGGTCTGCTTCATGCGGGGATGCGCGATCGACTCGCTCGCGCACACGAAGCGCGTGCCCAGCTGCACCCCCGCGGCGCCCATCTCGAGATAGGCGACCATCGCCTCGCCGCGCCCGATGCCGCCGGCGACGAACACCGGCACGTCGCCGACATGCGGCAGGATCTCCTGCGCCAGCACGCTGGTCGAGACGGCGCCGATATGGCCGCCCGCCTCCGAGCCCTCGAGGATCAGCGCGTCGATGCCGGACCTGCGCAGCTTGCGCGCGATGGCGAGCGCCGGCGCGAAGCCGATCGCGCGGACGCCGCCCGCGCGCAGGATCTGGAGGCACTCCGCGGGAGGAAGCCCGCCGGCGAGCACGACATGGCCGACGCGCTCCTCGACGCAGGCCCGCGCCAGCTTGGCGAGCTGCGGGTGCATGACGATGAGGTTGACGCCGAAGGGACGGCCGGTGAGCGCGCGCGTCGCGCGGATCTCGTCGCGAAGGCGGCCCGGGTCCATCGAGCCGCAGGCGATGACGCCGAAGCCGCCGGCGTTCGAGATGGCGGAGACGAGGTGTCGCTCCGACACCCAGGTCATGGCGCCGCCCATGATCGCCAGCTCGACGCCGAGGAACGCGCGGCCGCGCGCCCAGAGCCCGTCGAGGCGATCCCGAGCGCCGCCCCCCTGGGTCACTGCCTGTCCAGCCCGTAGGCCGAGTGGAGCGCGCGCAGCGCGAGCTCGAGATACTGCTCGTCGACGAGGACCGAGACCTTGATCTCGGAGGTCGAGATGACCTGGATGTTGATGCCCTTCTCGGCCAGCGTGCGGAACATCGTCAGCGCCACGCCCGCGTGGGAGCGCATGCCGACGCCGATCACCGAGACCTTGACGACGCGCGGGTCGGCGATCAGCTCGCCGAACCCGACGCGCGCGGCGGACTCGCGCAGCAGCTTCGTCGCGCGCTCCATGTCCGACTTGCCGACGGTGAAGGTCATGTCCGTCGTCTTGCCGTCCTCGGACGAGGACTGGACGATCATGTCGACGTTGACGCTCGCGTCGGCGAGCGGCCCGAAGATCGCCGCGGCGACCCCCGGCTTGTCGGCGACCTTGGTGAGCGTGACCTTCGCCTCGTCGCGCGAGTAGGCGATGCCGCTGACGACCTGCTTCT
>VGDA01000318.1 GCA_016869915.1 Alphaproteobacteria bacterium | reverse complement strand
TGGCCTGGCAGGGCTTCCTTCTGCAGCAGCAATAGTGGCACAACGCGACGACCGGCGTGCGCGGCGTCACGCGCCAGCACGAGGACGTCGTCGCCTTCGCGGCGCGCCAGGTCCTCGACATGGCCTCGCCCTCGAACTTCGTGCCGACCAATCCCGAACTGCTGCAGCGGACGCTGCGCATGGGCGGCATGAACCTCGTGCGCGGCGCGCAGAACCTCGTCGAGGACTGGGACCGCGCGATCGGCGGGCGCCGCCCGGTCGGCTGCGAGGCCTTCGCGGTGGGACGCGACGTCGCATGCACGCCGGGCCGCGTGGTGTTCCACAACCGCCTCGTCGAGCTTATCCAGTACGCGTCCACGACGCGGCGCGTGCGGCCCGAGCCGGTGCTCGTCGTGCCGGCCTCGATCATGAAGTACTACATACTCGACCTCTCGCCCGGCAATTCGCTGGTCCGGCACCTCGTCGCGCAGGGCTTCACGGTCTTCATGCTCTCCTGGGCAAATCCGGGACCGGAGAGCCGGGACCTCGGCCTCGATGACTACCGCGCGCTGGGCGTGATGGACGCGATCGACGCGATCGGCGCCGCGATGCCGGGCCGCGCGATCCACGCCATCGGCTACTGCCTCGGCGGCACCCTGCTCGCCATCGCGGCGGCGGCGATGGCGAGGGACGGCGACGCGCGCCTGCGCAGCCTCGCGCTGCTCGCGGCCCAGGTTGATTTCTCCGAGGCCGGGGAGCTCATGCTCTTCGTCAACGAGAGCCAGCTGACCTTCCTCGAGGACCTGATGTGGGAGCAGGGCTTCCTAGACGCGCGGCAGATGGCGGGCGCGTTCCAGATGCTGCGTTCGTCGGACCTCGTGTGGTCGCGCGGCGTGCGCCACTACCTGATGGGCGAGCGCGGCACGCTGACGGACCTGATGGCGTGGAACGCCGACGCGACGCGCATGCCCTATCGCATGCATACGGAGTACCTGCGCCACCTCTTCCTCGACAACGACCTCGCGGAGGGACGTTTCCGCGGCGGCGGTCGTCCCGTCGCGCTGTCCAACATCCGCATTCCGGTCTTCGCGGTCGGCACGCGCCGCGACCATGTCGCTCCCTGGCGCTCCGTCCACAAGATCCACCTGCTTGCCGACGCGGAGGTCACCTTCGTGCTCGCCGACGGAGGCCACAACGCTGGCATCGTGGCGCCGCCCGGGCAGGCGGAGGACGGCTACAACGTGCTGGCGCGGCCGGAGCACGCACCCTACGCCGACCCGGACACATGGCTCGCCGAGGCACCGCGCCGCGAGGGCTCATGGTGGTGGGAACTGGTGCGCTTCCTCGCGGCGCGCTCCGGTCGACCGGTAGCGCCGCCGCGTCTGTCCAGCCCGGGCCTCGGCGACGCGCCGGGGACGCATGAGCTGCAGGAGTGACGGCGCTTGAGCGGCGTCATGCGCGTGGCGCCGCGCGCATGGCACGCAGCCGTCCCGGCGAGGGAGCGCGAGGCATGGCGATGCAGAGGGCGTGGGTGATGGACGCGGCCGGCGGCATAGCCGGCCTGCGGATGGCCGAGGCCCTGTTGCCCGCGCCCGGCCCGGGCGAGGTGCGCATCGCCGTCCATGCCGCCGGGCTGAACCGCCACGACCTCCGCTTCATGGCGCAGGACCACGCCGGGGATGGCTGGCGCAGGGGCACGCTGGTGATGTGCCTCCTCGACCCGCGCCGCGGCGGAGGCCTCGCGGACTTCGCGCTCGCGCCTGCCGCTGCGCTCGCGCCGGTGTCTCGCGGCGTCGCGGCCACCGACGCCGCGGCGCTGCCGAGCCCGTGCTTCGCGGCCTTCCACGCGGTGGAGCGCAGGCTCGCCCCGCGCGACGGGCAGTCGGTCGTCGTGTTCGGCGCGAGCGGTGGCGTCGGCGGCTTCGCCGTGCAACTGGCGGCGGCGCGCCATGCGCGGGTCATCGCCGTGCATTCCGGCCACGCACGCGAGCAGGTGCTGGCGCTCGGCGCGCAGGAGGCGATCGACCGCGACGCGGGCGACGTCGCGGCGGCGATCCGGGCGCTGACGGACGGGCGCGGCGCGGACGCGGTCGTCGACGTCGTCGGGAGGGCCCATGCTACGCGCGCGCTCGGCCTGCTAGGCGTCGATGGCGCGATCGCCTGCGTCGCCGGGCTGCCCGCGCTCTCTGGCCGCCGGCCTATGGCGGGCGCGATCACGATCCACGAGGTGGCGCCCGGCGCCAGCCATCGCGCCGGCGACCCAGCGAGCCTGCGCGACCTGTCCGTCGTCGGCCGCGCCGTGCTGCGGCGCGTCGCGAACGGGAACCTCCGGCCGCTCCTGCGCGAGGTCGTGTCCTTCGACGCGGTGCCCTCCGCCCTCGCGCGCGTGGCCGCTGGCGAGGCGCGTGGCCGCGTCGTCGTCCGCCTGAAGGCATAGGCGGGCGACGGGTTGAGCGGGCGCATTGCGCGCCGCGCGACGCCGGCGCGCAATGGCGTTCCTCCAAGCAAGGAACGGATCGCGCCATGCTCGCCTGCATCCTCTGCCCGGTCCCGGGCGCTCCATCTGACAGGCAGGCACTCGACGCCGCGGCCTCGGTCGCGCTGGCGCTCGACTGCCATGTGGTCGCGCTCCATGCGCGGCACGATCCGCTCGCCTTCGTTCCCTACCTGGGCGAAGGCATGTCGCCCGGCGCGATCGACGCTCTGATCGCCGACGCGCGCAGGCGCGGAGAGGAGCGCGAGGCGATCGCGCGGCGGATCTTCGACGACTGGGCCCGCGCGCGCGGCCTCGCCGAGGCGCAGGTGCCGGGCGCTGCCGGCGCGACCTGCTCATGGCGCCGCGAGGATGGCGCGGAGGATGCATGGATCGTGCGGCACGGGCGGCTCGCCGACATGACGATCCTGCCCGTGCCGGGCAAGGAGCCCGGGCCCGCGGCGACGATCGCGGCGGAGGCCGCGCTGATCGAGACGGGACGACCCGTCCTGCTTGCGCCGCCGTCGCCGCTCGCGCTGGGCGGCACGGCGGTGGTGGCATGGAATGCCAGCGCGCAGGCGGCGCGCGCCGTCGCCGCAGCCTTGCCCCTGCTGGCGCGCGCGCGGTCGGTCGAGGTGGTGAGCGTCGAGGAGAGCGGCAGGCCGGCCGATCCGCAGGCGCTGGCGCAATGGCTGCGCCGGCATCGCATCCAGGCGACGGCGCGCCGGGTCGCGCGGGGCGACGGGAGCGTGGCCGCCGCGATCGACGCGGCCTGCGCTGAGGCCGGCGCCTCGATCCTGGTGATGGGAGGATACACGCATAGCAGGTTGCGCGAGATGATCTTCGGCGGCGTGACGGCGCATGCGCTGCGGTCCGCGCGCATTCCCGTGCTCATGGCGCATTGAGCGTCGCGCGCTTGACGGGCGTCAATGCGCGAGCTGGTGCGCGCGACGATCCTCCGGCCCGGCGCTCGCGGCGGGGTGCCCCTGCATCACGAGGGTGAGACCCATGCCTGACCTGAACGCCCCCGAGGCGCGCATTCCTGACGCCATGGACTCCATGCGCCAGTGCTTCGACGGCGGCGGTGCGCTGCGCGGCCGCATGGCGAGCCAGATGGTCGAGTTGGCTGCCGCGCAGAAGCAGATCCTGCGCGAGTGGGAGGACATGGCGCATGGCTGGTTCGCGCGCGGCCAGAACGGCGCGCAGGCCGCGCTCGACGCGGCGCAGGAGCTGGGCCGCTGCAACGATCCCGCCGAGGCCCTCAATGCCTGCCAGCGCTGGATCGCCGGCAGCATGAGTCGCATGGCGACCGACGCGCTGGAGGCGCAGGGCCATGGCGCGCGGATGATGAAGGCCGCGACCGAGGCGCTGCGCAGCAGCCTCGAGGCGCCGGTCCAGGGCGCGCCGGCGCGCCCGCGCGCCACGCCTCCGGCCAAGCGCGAGGGCGCGTGAGCGGCGTCTAGGAGGCGGGCCAGCCCGGCGTGGCGTCGAGGCGGTAGAGCTCGACCGCGTTGCGGCCGAGGATGCGCGCGCGCTCCGCGCCCGACAGCGCGGAGATGCATTCATGCAGCGCGCCGACCACCTCGGCGTAGTCGCCCGCGAGGGTGCAGACCGGCCAGTCGCTCCCCTGGATGCAGCGCCCGGCGCCGAAGATCGCCAGCGCCGCCTCGACATAGGGGCGCAGGTCGTCGGCGCGCCACGCACGCCAGTCGGCCTCGGTGACGAGGCCGGAGAGCTTGCACCAGACATGTCCGCGATGCGCCGCGAAGCCGCGCATCGCCTCGGCCCAGGGCGCGAGGATGCCGCGGCGGATCATCGGCTTGGCCGCGTGGTCGACGACGAAGCGCAGCCCGGGGAAGGCGGCGACGGTCTCGAGCGCCGCCGGGATCTCGTGCGGGCGCAGCAGCAGGTCGTAGGCGAGGCCATGCGCCTCGACCGCGGCGAGGCCGCGCCGCACGTCGTCGCGCAGCAGCCAGCGCGGATCGGGCTCGTCATGGACCTGGTGGCGGATGCCGACGAGATGGGCGCCGCCCGGCGCGGCCCTGAGCCGCGCGATGGCGTCGTGGGCGCCGGAGCTCGCAAGGTCGACCCAGCCGACGACGCCGGCGACGAAATCGGTGGCCGCGGCGAGGGCAAGCAGGTCGCGCGTCTCGGCCTTGCTCGACTGGGTCTGCACGACGACGCTGCGCGCGATGCCGGCGTCGCGCAGGAGCGGGGCGAGGTGCCCGGGCGCGAAGACGCGGCGGATCGGCGCCATCGCCTCGCCCTGCATC
>VGDA01000317.1 GCA_016869915.1 Alphaproteobacteria bacterium | reverse complement strand
GGCGCCGCTGGCAGAGGCGATCGCCGCGACGCTCGCGAGCTGGCGCGGAGGGTCCTAGGCCGCGCGCGGATCGAGCGGCCAGCGCGGGCGCGCGGGCGCGTCGAGCGGGTCGCGCTCGCCGCGTGCTAGTCGCTCGACGCCTGCCCAGGCGATCATCGCCGCGTTGTCCGTGCAGAGCCGCAGCGGCGGCGCGCGCAGCTCGAGGCCGTGCCCGGCGCCGACCGCGGCCAGGCGCGCGCGGATCTCCGCGTTCGCCGCGACACCGCCGGCCACGACGAGCGCGGTCGGCGCGACGCCGCGCTCCTCGGCCATGCGCAGGGCGTTGCGCGCCCGGTCGGCGACGACATCCGCCACCGCGCGCTGGAAGGACGCGGCGAGGTCGGCGACGTCGCGCGCGCCCGGCTCGCCATCGAGTGCCTCGACCGCATGTCGCATCGCGGTCTTCAGGCCGGAGAACGAGAAGTCGCAGCCCGGCCGCCCGGCCATCGGCCGCGGCAGGGCGAAGCGCGCGGGGTCGCCGGAGGCGGCGGCGCGCTCCAGCGCCGGGCCACCGGGATAGCCGAGGCCGAGCAGCTTGGCGGTCTTGTCGAAGGCCTCGCCGGCGGCGTCGTCGATCGTGCCGCCGAGGCGCGAATAGCGACCGCGATCCTCGACGACCAGGAACTGGCAATGCCCGCCCGAGGCGAGGAGCAGGAGGTAGGGGAACGCCACGCCCGGATCGAGGCGCGGCGAGAGCGCATGGCCCTCGAGGTGGTTGATCGCGAGGAAGGGCACGCCGAGCGCGAGCGCGATGGCCTTGCCCGTCATCGCGCCGACGACGAGCCCGCCGATGAGGCCGGGGCCGACCGTGGCGGCGACGGCGCCGATCCCGGTCCATCCGACGCCGCTCTCCGCCACCGCGCGGCGCACGACCTCGTCGCAATGGTCGAGATGGGCGCGCGCGGCGATCTCCGGCACGACGCCGCCATGGACCTCGTGCAGCGCGACCTGGGACAGCACGACGCTCGACAGGATGCGCCGGTCGCCACGCAGCACGGCGGCGGCGGTCTCGTCGCAGGAGGTCTCGATGCCGAGGACGGCGGGCGGGGCGATGGTCATGCGGTGGAAACTGGCATGGGCGGGAGGGCCGTACACGATTTCGTGATCGCACTGCTGATTGAGGTCCCCGGACGCGCCCTCTAAGCTTTGCAAATCGCAGCAGTTGATTTTATCTTCAGAATGTTAAACCACAGAGTGTGCGAATGAACGAGCGCAAGACGCCCGGACGCACCGCCGCCTCGCCGCCGTCCCTGCGTATCGCGGACCAGGTCGACCAGGTCAACCGGATCGTCTACGGGCTTGGCTTCAGCGCCGGGCTTAACCCTGCGCAGTGGGCCGCGCTGCGCTATCTCGCGCGCGCCGAGGGCGCCGGTTGCACCGTCTCCGCGCTTGCGCACCACCAGGGCGTCACCGCGCCCACGGCCTCGGAGACGGTCTCGGCGCTGGTGCGCAAGGATCTCCTGGTGCGCAGCCCGTCGAGCTCCGATCGCCGCAGCCACAGGCTGTCGCTGACCCAGGCCGGCATCGACCTGCTCGACGCCGATCCGCTGCACCAGGTCGCAACGGCCATCGAGACGCTGAGCACAGACCAGCGCTCGCATCTCGGCGCTGCGCTCGACCTGCTGGCGGGGCAGCTGCGCGAACGCCGCCGCACGGGGCGGCGCCGCGGCTGAGCCCGGCGCTCAATCCACGATGAAGAGCCTGGCGCCGCGCTCGGTCGAGGAGCGATGTGGCTCCGCGCCATCCGCGACCTGGTAGCTCTGGCCCGGCGAGAGCACGAAGCGGCGCCCGTCCTGGAGCTCGGTCGAGAGCTCGCCCTCGAGCACAAGCAGCACGTGCCCCTTGCTGCACCAGTGGTCCGCCTTGTAGCCGGGGCTGTACTCGACCATGCGCACGCGGATGCCGGCGAAGTTGCGGGTGCGCCATGTCGCGAAGCCGGCCTCGCCGGGATGCGTCGTCGGCAGGATCGTCGCCCAGTCGGTCGTGCCGAAGGGGATGTCGCGCATCTCCATGGCCGTCACTCCCCGCGCATGAGCCTGCGCAGCGCGCGCGCGAAGTCGGCGCGCGCCTGTTCCTCGTGCGCGTGGTGTCCCTCGCGCACGACCCATTGCCCGCCGACGACCACGTCGCGCACGACGCGGTCGTTGCCGGAGAAGATCCACGCATCGACCAGCGCGTCGCCTGCGCGCTCGGCGAGGATGGGGTGGTCGTGGTCGAGCACGACGAGGTCGGCGCGGAAGCCCGGCGCGATCGCGCCGACGGGCCTGCCCATCGCCTGCGCGCCGCCGTCGAGCGCCGCGCGCAGAAGCGCCATGCCGGTCGACGCGTCGGAGCCCGGTGCGGAGAGGTTGCGCTGGCCGCTCGCCAGGCGCTGCCCGTACTCGTACCAGCGCAGTTCCTCGACCGGGCTCGTGGAGACGTTCGAGTCGGAGCCGAAGCCGATGCGGCCACCGGCCGCTGCGAAGGCGCCGGCCGGGAAGAAGCCGTCGCCGAGATTGGCCTCGGTCGTCGGGCAGATGCCGGCGACGGCGCCGCTCGCCGCGAGGCGCCGCGTCTCGTCGGCGTCCATGTGCGTGGCATGCACGAGGCACCAGCGCTCGCCCACCGGCGCGTTGTCGAGCAGCCAGGCGACGGGGCGCGCGCCGGACCAGGCGACGCAGTCCTCGACCTCGCGCCGCGTCTCCGCCACGTGGATGTGCACGGGAGCCTTCGCGTCGACGGCGTCGATGGCCGCGAGCGTCGCGGCGAGGTCGGCGGGATCGACCGCGCGCAGCGAATGCGGCGCGACGCCGATGCGGAGCTGGGCGTCGGCGCAATGGCGCCGCGACAGCGTCTCCACCAGGCGCGCGTAGCGATCGGCGTCGAGCACGAAGCGCGCCTGCGCGCCGGAGGTCGGCTTGCCGCCGAAGCCGCCGCGCCGATAGGCCACGGGAAGCAGCGTGAGGCCGATGCCGCTGGCGCCGGCCGCCGCGCAGATCGCGTCGCAGAGCGTCGTCTCCTCCTCGTAGGAGGCGCCGCCGCGGTCGTTGTGGACGTAGTGGAACTCGGCCACGCTCGTGTAGCCGTGGCGCAGCAGCTCGACATGGAGCTGCGCGGCGATGGCCTCCACCTCGCGGGGGCCAAGCCGGTCGACGAAGCGGTACATGAGGTCGCGCCAGGACCAGAAGCTGTCTCCCGCCGGGCCGCCGCGCTCGGCGAGCCCCGCCATGGCGCGCTGGAAGGCGTGGCTGTGCAGGTCGGGGATGCCGGGCAGCACGGGGCCGTGGAGGCGCTCGGCCGCGCCGGCCGCCGCGTCCCTCGCGACCGAGAGGATCGAGCCGCCCGCATCGACCTCGACGAGTACATCGCTCGCCCACCCATCGGGAAGCAGCGCGGCGGGCGCGTGGAAGCGGGGCATCGACGGCCCTCCATGGCCGGTCTAGAACAGCGCGACGACTCTTGCCCGCCGCGACCGTGGCCGCGCAAGGCGTTTCGGGGGCGACGCGATGGCCGGACGCTGGGACGATCTGTGGACCAATCTTCGCGTCGCGACGATGGTCGCGGGCGGCGCGCCCTATGGCGCGATCGAGGACGGCGCGATCGCGGTGCGCGACGGGCGCATCGCCTGGGTCGGGCCGCGCGCCGAGCTGCCGGCGCACGAGGCGCGCACGACGCATGACTGCGCCGGGCGCTGGGCCACGCCGGGCCTCGTCGACTGCCACACCCACCTGGTCTTCGGCGGCGACCGTGCGCGCGAGTTCGAGATGCGGCTCGGCGGCGCGACCTACGAGGAGATCGCGCGCGCCGGCGGCGGGATCCGCTCGACCGTCGCGGCGACGCGCGTGGCGAGCCTCCGGGACCTCGTCGACGCGGCGCGGCCGCGCCTCGCGGCGCTGGCGCGCGAGGGCGCGACGACGGTGGAGATCAAGTCCGGCTACGGGCTCGACATCGAGGCCGAGGCGCGCCAGCTGCGCGCCGCGCGCGCGCTCGGCGCGGCGGGCGGGCCGCGCGTGACGACGACCTTCCTCGGCGCGCATGCGCTGCCGCCGGAATTCACGGGCCGCCAGGGCGCGTATGTCGACCTCGTCGCCGGGCCGATGCTCGACGCGATCGCCGCCGAGGGACTCGCCGACGCCGTCGACTGCTTCGCGGAGCGCATCGCCTTCACCCCCGAGGAGACGGCGCGCGTCTTCTCCGCCGCGCGCGCGAAGGGCCTCGCGGTGAAGCTCCACGCCGACCAGCTCAGCGACCAGGGCGGCGCGGCGCTGGCGGCGCGCTTCGGCGCGCTGTCGGCCGACCATGTCGAGTTCTCCTCCGAGGAGGGCGTCGCGGCGATGGCCGCGGCGGGCACGGTCGCGGTGCTGCTGCCCGGCGCATTCTACTTCCTGCGCGAGAGGCAGCTGCCGCCGCTCGAGGCGCTGCGCCGGCACGGCGTGCCGATCGCGCTCGCGACCGACGCCAATCCCGGCTCCTCGCCGCTGCTCTCGCCGCTGCTGGCGATGAACATGGCCGCGACCCTGTTCCGCATGACGCCGGAGGAGGCGCTCGCGGGCTTCACCCGCAACGGCGCGCGCGCGCTCGGCCTCGCGGCGGAGACCGGCACGCTGGAGGCCGGCAAGGCCGCCGACATCGCGATCTGGGACATCGAGCGACCGGCGGAGCTCGCCTACTGGATCGCCCGCAACCCGCTGCATCTCGCGCTGCGCGGCGGCATCCCGATGGAGCTGCGCGCATGACGACGACCTTCACCTTCGCGCGCGGCGACTCCCCGCTGGTGGTCAGCGCCCCGCATGTCGGCACCTACGTGCCGGC
>VGDA01000316.1 GCA_016869915.1 Alphaproteobacteria bacterium | reverse complement strand
TCGCTGCGCTCGCCAGTGGCGCGCGGGCGCTGGGGCGAGGTGCAGCTGCGCCGCGTCGTGGAGCTGGCCGGCATGCTGGCGCATTGCGACTTCGTCGAGCAGTCGACGATCGGCGCGGAGCGCCGCTTGCGGCCCGACATGATCGTGCGCCTTCCCGGCGGCAAGACGGTGGTGGTCGACGCCAAGGCGCCGCTCGAGGCCTATCTCGACGCCGCGGAGACCGAGGACGAGGAGGCGCGGCGCGCGCGCCTGCTGCAGCACGCCGCCGACGTGAAGGGGCACATGCGCCGGCTGGCCGAGCGCGGCTATGCCGAGCAGTTCGACGAGGCGCCGGAATTCGTCGTCATGTTCCTGCCGGGCGAGGCCTTCTTCGCCGCGGCGCTGCAGGCCGATCCGGCGCTGATCGAGTTCGGCGCGGCGAGCGGCGTCGTGCCGGCGACGCCGACGACGCTGATCTCGCTCCTGCGCGCCGTTCAGCATGGCTGGAAGCAGGAGCGCGTGGCGGAGAACGCGCGCGAGATCAGCGCGCTGGGCGCCGAGCTCTATCGCCGCGTCGGCACGATGGCCGAGCACATGGCCGGGCTGGGCAAGGCGCTGGAGAAGTCCGTGCAGCAGTACAACCAGGCGGTCGGCGGGCTCGAGGCGCGCGTGCTGCCGCAGGCGCGACGCTTCCGCGAGCTCGGCGCCGCGCCCGCGGGCAACGAGATCGAGCCGCTGCGCCAGCTCGACTCCACGCCGCGCCAGCCCTCGGCGCTCGGCGAGGCCGCGCGCGGCGAAGCCACGCTCGGCGAAGCCACGCTCGGCGAAGGCTGAGGGCGCGCGCTCAGGCGCGCTTCCAGGCCGGGTCGAGGAAGGCCTGGAACTCGAGCAGGTAGCCGTTCGGGTCGCGCGCGAAGAAGCAGTAGACGTTGAACTTCTCGCTGCGCTCCGGCTGTCCCTCCGGCGTGACGCCGGCGGCGACGAGGTGGCGATGCCACGCGTCGACGTCGGGCACGACGAAGGTGATCACCACGCCCTTCGGCTCGACATGGCGCCCCGGCCGCACCTGGCACACGCCAAGGAAGTTCGCCGGCCCCATGCGGAAGATCCGGCACAGGCCCTGGTCGAGCACCTGCGCGAGGCCGATGCGGTCGCGGTAGAAGGCGGAGGTCGCGTCGAGGTCGTGGGTGTAGACCCAGGTGACGCCCTGGTCGATCTGCGGATGCGCCATGCGATCAGCCGCCCCCGCCGGCGAGGCGCGCGTCGGCGGCCAGGTATTCCGGCAGGCGGATCGCGGTGCCGAGCTCGGCCGGCGTCGCCATCGGCGGGCGCTCGCCGCCCTTGAGGCTGGCGAGCGCGCCGCGCATCGCGCGCACCGAGGCGGCGAGCATCTCCTGCGGGTAGACCACGATCCTGATGCCGAGCTTCTCGAGCGTCGCGTCGGGCGGCATGAAATGCTTCGCCGCGGGCGCGTTGACCGCGAGCATCGGGCGGCCCTGGCCGGCCTCGACGCTGGCGCGGATCTCGGCCTCGTCCTGCGGCGAGTCGAGGAAGAGTATGTCGGCGCCCTCGGCGACGAAGGCCTCGATGCGCCTGCGCGCCTCGTCGAAGCCGCGCGACGGCCGCGCGTCGGTGCGCGCGAGCAGCAGGATGCCCTCCTCGCGGCAGGCCTCGGCGGCGGCGCGGCAGCGCAGGATCGCCTCTTCGCGCTCGACGGCGAGCTTGGCGCCCTTGTGGCCGAGCGGCCGCGGCCAGGCCTTGTCCTCGACCAGCACCGCGGCGGCGCCGGTGCGCGCATAGGCGCGGATCGTGCGCTGGACGTTGAGCGCGTTGCCGTAGCCGGTGTCGCCATCGGCGAGCCACAGCACCTTCGGCGCGGCGGCGACGCAGGCCTCGACCGCGTCGCGCATCTCCGTGACCGAGAGCAGGTCCATGTCCGGCTGGGCGAGGCGCAGCGCGGAGATCGAGGAGCCCGAGGCGAAGCCGAGGCGGAAGCCCGCCTCCTCGACCAGCCGCGCCCCCATGCCGTCGCCCGCGCCGGGCATCACGTGGAGCCCGGGCTTCGCCAGGAGCTCCTTCATCGCCGCGGCCTGCTTCTGCATCGTCCCTTCCCCCTTGCCTGTCGTGGAAACCCAGTGTGTCGGCGCGGCGTGCGGCCGGCAAGCGCCGGGCGACCCGCGTGTTGACCCTGCGCCGCGGCCTGACTAGGTAACCGCCCCATGGCCCTGCTCCCGATCCTCGTCGCCCCCGATCCGCGCCTGAAGCTGAAGGCGAAGCCCGTCGCGTCGGTGGATGCGCGCGTCGCCAGGCTGATGGAGGACATGCTGGAGACGATGTACGCCGCGCCCGGCATCGGCCTCGCCGCGCCGCAGGTCGGCGAATCGCTGCGCGTGATCGTCGTCGACGTCGGCAAGGGCGAGGAGGAGCGCGCCCCGCTGCGCATGGCCAATCCCGAGATCGCCTGGGCCTCGGAGGAGAGCATCCCGTTCGAGGAAGGCTGCCTGTCGTTGCCCGAGCAATATGCCGACGTGACGCGGCCCAGGGCCGTGCGCGTGCGCTACCTCGACGAGGCCGGCGCCGCGCGCGAGATCGAGGCCGAGGGCCTGCTCGCGGTCTGCATCCAGCACGAGATGGACCATCTAGAGGGCACGCTCTTCGTCGACCATCTCTCGGTCCTGCGCCGCGGGATGATCATGAAGCGCCTGCAGAAGGCCATGAACGACAAGACGGCCTGACGATGCGCGTCGTCTTCATGGGCACGCCGGCCTTCGCCGCGACGGCGCTGGCGGCGATCGCCGATGCGGGCCACGAGGTCGCCTGCGCCTACAGCCAGCCGCCGCGCCCCGCCGGACGCGGCCACCGCGAGACGCTCTCCGAGGTGCACGAGCTCGCGGTCGCGCGCGGCATACCCGTGCGCACGCCCGCGCGGCTGCGCGACCCGGCGGAGCACGCGGCCTTCGCGGCGCTCGACGCCGACATCGCGGTGGTCGCGGCCTATGGCCTCATCCTGCCGCGGCCCGTCCTCGACGCGCCGCGCCATGGCTGCATCAACATCCATGCCTCGCTGCTGCCGCGCTGGCGCGGCGCGGCGCCGATCCAGCGCGCGATCCTCGCGGGCGACCACGAGACCGGCGTTTGCATCATGCGCATGGAGGAGGGGCTCGACACCGGTCCGGTGCTGATGCGCGAGGCGATCGCGATCGGCGAGGAGGCGACGGCCGGGACGCTGCACGACGCGCTCGCCGCGCTAGGCGCGCGGCTCGTCGTCGATGCGCTGCGCGGCATCGCCGCCGGCACGCTGCGCGCGGAGCCGCAGCCGGATGTCGGCATCACCTATGCGAGCAAGATCGCCAAGGACGAGGCGCGGCTCGCCTGGGCGCGGCCCGCCGCCGAGCTCGCCCGCGCGGTGCGCGGCTTCAACCCGTTCCCCGGCGCCTTCTTCGAGCTTGGCGGGGAGCGCATCCGCGTCCTCGCCGCGCGCGCCGAGCCGGGCAGCGGCGCGCCGGGCACCGCGCTCGACGACGCGCTTCTCGTCGCCTGCGGCGAGGGCGCGCTGCGCGCGCTGGTCGTGCAGCGCGCTGGCCGGGGCGCGATGAAGGCCCCGGATTTCCTGCGCGGCCGCGCCGTCCCCGCGGGGACGACGCTGTCCTGATGCCGCGCTACCGCCTCACGCTCGAATACGACGGCGGCCCGTTCGTGGGCTGGCAGCGCCAGTCGGAGGGCGCCTCCGTGCAGGCGACGCTGGAGGCGGCGCTCGCGAAGTTCACGGGCGAGGCGCCCGAGGTGGTGGCCGCGGGCCGCACGGACGCTGGCGTCCACGCGCTGGGCCAGGTGGTGCATTTCGACCTCGCCCGGGACTGGAAGCCGCAGAAGATTTGCGACGCGCTCAACTTCCACCTTCGGCCCGCGCCGGTCAGCGCGCTCGCGGCCGAGGAGGTGCCGGCCGATTTCCACGCGCGGCTTTCCGCCACGCGCCGCAGCTACCTGTTCCGCATCCTCGACCGCCGCGCGCCGCCGGCGCTCGACGCGGGCAGGGCCTGGCATGTCGGCCATCGCCTTGACGCCGACGCCATGCACGACGCGGCGCAGGCGCTGGTCGGCCACCACGACTTCACCTCTTTCCGCGCCACCGCCTGCCAGGCGCGCAGCCCGCTGAAGACGCTCGACCTGCTGCGCGTGCGGCGCGCGGGCGACGAGGTCCAGGTCGACGCCTCGGCGCGCTCCTTCCTGCACCACCAGGTGCGCAACCTCGTCGGCACGCTGGCGCTCGTGGGCGAGGGCAAGTGGAGCCGGCGCGACGTCGAGGCCGCGCTCGCCGCGCGCGCGCGCAGCGCCGCCGGGCCGACCGCGCCACCCGAGGGGCTCTACCTCGTCAAGGTCGGCTACTGATCAGGCCGCGCCGGGCGGCAGCGGCCAGGCGTCCTCGATCGTCACCACGGTGCGGAAGATCGACAGGCCCAGCGCGAACTCGACCACCGCGAGGCCGATCGCGGCGGGCCACGAGACGTCGAGCGCGACCCGGATGGCGAAGGCGAGCCACGCGACGAGCGCCGCGCGCAGCCCGATCTCGAGCAGCGCGTCGAGCGCCGCGGGCAGGACGTCGGAGAGCGTCAGCGGGGCGGCGACGAGCAGGACGAGGACCTGGGCGAGGCTCGTCCAGTTGTAGGCCACGACGAGCGCCGGATAGCGCGCCTCGCGCTCGGCCACGCGCGCGGCCACGTGGGCGAGCACGGGGAAGGCCGTCCAGCCGACCACGTAGGCGATGGCCTCGACCAGCGCGACGTCGATCGCGTCCGCGCGCGGCGGGAACAGCGAGAGGCGGGTGGCCACCAGCGGCAGCGCCGCGGGCAGCGCG
>VGDA01000315.1 GCA_016869915.1 Alphaproteobacteria bacterium | reverse complement strand
CGGGCCGTCGGGCTGCGCATCGAAAGCTTGCGCGGCGGCAGGGTCGGCGAGTTCGCGGAGGCCTGGATCAGCCTGTCGGGCGAGGCGCTGCTGCGCGGGCGCATCGCCCCGGCGCGCATCCGCGTCGCCGGGCCGTCGCTGCGCCTCGAGCGCGGCGTGGACGGCGTGGTCCGCTTGGCCGGCGAGGCGCCCGGCCCGCATCCGCTCGCCGCGGCCCTGCGCCCGCGCGAGGGTGGCGCCACCGGCCATGTCGAGGCCGGCACCCTGGCCGACATCCTCGTCGAGGGCGCGGAACTCGAGTTCGTCGACCATCCCACCCGCACCACGTGGCGTGCCCGCGACGCCTCCATCCATGTCAGCCGCCTGCAGGGCGCGACGCGCCTCGACGCGGCCATGACCCTCGTGCGGCGCGAGCGCGAGGTGCGTCTCGCCGCCACGGCGCGCCAGCTCGCGGGCGACCCCCGCACCGCGGTCGAGCTGTTCTTCTCGGGCGTCGCGCCCGCCCTCCTCGCCGACATGGCCGGCGACCTCGTCCCCGGCGCGGAGCGGCTCGCCGGGATCGACATGCCGCTCGACGGAAGCGTCCAGGTCGGCATGGACGGCGGGGGGAGGGTCCTCGACGCGAGCCTCTCGCTCTCGAGCCCCGGCGGACGCCTCTCCGATCCGGAGGTCCTTCCCGCGCCCGCCGACATCGCCGGCGCATCGGCCCAGCTCGCCTACGAGCCGGCCACGCGGCGTGTCCGCATCGGCGCGGCGCAGATTCTGCTGCCTGGCGGCGGCATGGTGGGCTTCGCGGGCGAGGCGACGCTCGACGCGGCCGGGCCCAGGCTCGCGGGGCGGGTGCGGATCGCGTCGGTCCCGGTCGACGCGCTCGCCCGCTACTGGCCCCTGCCGGTCGCGCCCAAGGCCCGCAGCTGGATCGTCGCCAACCTCTCCGCCGGGATCGTCGAAGAGACGATCCTCGACCTCGCGCTCGAGCCTGTCCCGGGGAACCCGGCGCGGCTCGCATCCCTCTCCGGCTCCGTCGCCTTCCGCGGCGTCAGCGTCGGCTACATCCCCGGCATGCCTCGTGTCGCAGGGGTGGATGGCAGCGCGCAGCTGTCGCTGGCCCGGGTCGAGGTCGCCGCGCATTCCGGCGGCATCGGCGGGCTGCGGGTGGAGGAGGCGCGCGCGCTCCTCGCGGCGCTCGACACGAATGCCGAGATGGCCGACATACGCATCGCCGTGCGCGGTCCGCTGCGCGAGCAGCTCCAACTTCTCGACCATGCGCCGCTCGGCCTGATGCGCCAGGTGGCGATGAACCCGGCGGATTTCGGCGGCGAGGTGACGACGCGCGCGCGCTTCGCCTTCCCGCTCCTGGACGGCCTCAGGGTCGACCAGGTCTCGGTCTCCGGGACCGCGGAGGCGAAGGGCTTCTCCCTGCGCCGCGCCGCGCTCGGCCAGGACGCGCGCGACGGCGACATGTCGGCGCGCTTCGACGACAAGGGCCTGTCCGCCACCGGGCGGCTGGTCTTCGGGCGCGCGCCCGTGGAGGTCGAGTACGCGCTCGGCTTCCTGCCGTCCAACCCGGTGCGCGAGCGCATCCGCGCGAGCGGCACGCTCCCGGCAGGCGAGCTCGCGGCGCTGGGCTTCGACGTCTCGCCGCATGTCGAGGGGCCGCTCCCGCTGGCCATCGACTACGTCGCGCGGCGCAATGGCGCGTCGGAGCTCAAGCTGGAGGCCGGGCTTGAGCGCGCGCGGCTCTCCGTGCCGGAATTCTCGTGGGAGAAGCCCGCCGGCGTCGCGGGGAGCGCGCGGCTCGACCTGGCGATCCAGCGGGGCCGGATCCAGGAGATCCGCAACCTTCGCATCGCCGCCGGCGATGCCGACATCGCGGGACGCGTGTCGATCGGCGCCGACGGCAGGACCATCCAGGGCGTCGACCTGGAGCGGCTGCGCGTCGGCCGGACCAACGCGCGGCTCGCCGCCGCGCGCGAGGGCCAGGGATGGCGCGTTCGCCTCACCGGCGCGGCGCTCGACCTCTCGGACGTCGAGACAGGCGGGCCCGCCTCCGCGCCCGACCCCGCGCGGCCGCGGCTCTCCGTCGAGGCGCAGCTCGGGCGCGTCTGGCTGGCGCCGGACCGCGCCATCACGGGCGTGTCCTTCCGCGGCGACCGCGGCGCGCGCTGGGAGAGGGCCCAGGTCGCGGCGACGGGCGCGGACAGGAACGGGCGCGAGGACCGGTTCTCCTTCGAGCTGTCCACCGAACCGTCGGGGCGCGCGCGGCTGCAGGGGCGCTCGGCGAACGCGGGCGCGACGTTCACCGCGCTCGGCATAACCGACAAGGTGGTCGGCGGCGAACTCGAGGTCTCGGGCGCGACGGACATGTCGCTGCCCGACAGGCCCCTGGCGCTGGAAGCGACGGTGCGCGACTACAGGCTGGTCGACGAGCCGGCCGTCGCGCGCTTCCTCGCCGCCGCGCTGCTGACCGGCATCCTCGACACGCTGCGCGGCGAGGGGCTCGGCTTTGATCGCGCCGAGGCGCGCGGGCTGCTGCGCGACGGCGAACTCGAGATACGCGAGCTGCGCACGAGCGGGCCGGCGCTCGGGATCCAGGCGCGCGGCAGGATCGACTTCGACGGCGACCGCATCGACCTGGAGGGCACGATCGTCCCCGCCAACGCGATCAACTCGCTGTTCGGCCGCATCCCGGTGGTCGGCGAGATCCTCTTCGGCCCCGGCCTGTTCGCCGCGCGCTACTCGCTGAAGGGGCCGCGCGCCAACCCGGAGGTGGCGATCAATCCGCTCTCGGCGCTCGCGCCGGGCGTGCTGCGCAACATCTTCGGGATCTTCGAGGGCGGCGGGGCGCCGCCGGCGGCGCCGTTCCCGCCGGCCGGCTCCGAGGGGCGCTGACGCTCAGGTTGGGCGCACCAGCGCGTGGCGCTTGCGCCCGGCGCTGAGCTTTATGGCTCCGTCGGGACCGATGTCCGCGAGCCCGACGAGGCGGTTCGGGTCGGGGGCGGGCGCGTCGTTGAGCCTGATGCCGCCCTGCTCGGCCAGGCGCCGCGCCTCGGAATTCGACTTCGCGAGCCCGGCCTCGGCGACGAGGCGATGGAGCGGGATGCCCGCCTCGAGTTCCTGCCAAGGGCGGGAGATCGTCGGCAGCTCGCCGCCGGCCGCGCCCTGCTCGAACACCTGGCGCGCGGTCTCCGCGGCGCGGTCCGCCGCGTCCTTGCCATGCAGCATGCGCGTGGCCTCATGGGCCAGGATCTTCTTCGCCTCGTTGACCTCGGCGCCGCGCAGGGCCTCGAGCCGCGCGATCTCGCCGAGCGGCATGTCGGTGAACAGCCCGAGGAAGCGGCCCACGTCCGCGTCCTCGGTGTTGCGCCAGAACTGGAAGTAGTCGTAGGGCGCGAGGCGATGCGGGGCGAGCCAGATCGCGCCGGCCGCGGTCTTGCCCATCTTCTGCCCCGATGCGGTGGTGATCAGCGGCGTGGTCATGCCGAAGAGCGAGGCATCCGCGACGCGGCGCCCGAGCTCGACGCCCATGACGATGTTGCCCCACTGGTCGGAGCCGCCCATCTGGAGGTTGCAGCCATGGCGCTTCGCCAGCTCGACGAAGTCGTAGGACTGCAGCAGCATGTAGTTGAACTCGAGGAACGTGAGCGGCTGGTCGCGCTCGAGCCGCAGGCGGACTGAGTCCATCGTCAGCATGCGGTTGACCGAGAAATGTCGGCCGATGTCGCGCAGGAACGGGATGTAGCGCAGTTCGTCCAGCCAGTCCGCGTTGTTGATCATCATCGCGGGCCGGGCGCCGTCGCCGTCGCCTCCGGCGAAGTCGAGGAACGGGTCGAAGTTGCGCCTGATGCCCTCGAGGTTCGTGGCGATCGTCGCGTCGGTCAGGAGCTTGCGCGATTCGTCGCGCCCGGACGGGTCGCCAACGCGCGTCGTGCCTCCGCCCATGAGGGCGATTGCGCGCTGCCCCGTCTTCTGCAGCCAGCGCAGCATCATGATCTGCACGAGGCTGCCGATGTGGAGCGAATCCGCGGTGCAGTCGAAGCCGATGTAGCCAACGACCTCGCGCCGCGCGGCGAGCGCGTCGAGGCCCTCGGGATCGGTCACCTGGTGGATGAAGCCGCGCTCCTGGAAGATGCGCAGCAGGTCGGATCGATAGGTCGTCATGTGCTTGCTGTCCCGCGGACGAAGCGGACGAGGGCGCCTCGCGGCGCCCCGCGCCCTCAGCGCTTGAGCCTGACGCCCGGCGCGCGCGCGATGGCCCCGGGCTTCACGGAGGCGGCCAGGTAGTCGGAGGCCGAGGCTGCCAGCTTGTCGAGCCGGTCGGTGAAGAAGTGGTTCGCGCCCTTGATGACCCTGTAGTCGATAAGGATGTCCTTCTGGCGGCCGAGCTTCTCGGTCAGCTTCTGGACCGATTCCTCGGTCACGATCTCGTCCTTGTCGCCCTGCAGGATCAGCCCGGACGACGGGCAGGGGGCGAGGAAGCCGAAGTCGTAGACGTTCGCCGGCGGCGCCACCGCGATGAACCGGTCGATCTCCGGCCGGCGCATCAGCAGCTGCATGCCGATCCAGGCGCCGAAGGAGAAGCCGGCGATCCAGCATGCGGACGCGTTGGCGTTGTAGGTCTGGATCCAGTCGAGCGCGGAGGCGGCGTCGGTGAGCTCGCCCTCGCCGCGGGCGAAGGAGCCCTGGCTGCGGCCGACGCCGCGGAAGTTGAATCGCAGCGTCGCGAAGCCGGCCTGGAGGAAGCACTGGTTCAGCGTGAAGACGACCTTGTTGTGCATCGTCCCGCCGTATTGCGGGTGCGGGTGCAGCAGCACGGCTACCGGTGCGCGGTCGCTCTTAGCCGGAGAATAGCGGCCCTCGAGGC
>VGDA01000314.1 GCA_016869915.1 Alphaproteobacteria bacterium | reverse complement strand
TGCCCTGTTCTGGACCATGGTTGCGAATGTCGGCCTGTTCGTCGGCCTGTCGCTCGCGACGCGGCCGGGCGCGACGGAGCGGGTCCAGGCGACGCGCTTCGTAGAGGCCTTCAGCCACGAGGAGTCGGAGCGCGCCCATGGCTGGGGCGTGAAGGCGCGCGTCGCCGACCTCGTGGAACTCGTCGGCCGCTTCGTCGGGCCGGAGCGCGCGCGCCAGGCCTTCGACGGCCATGCCCGGGCGCGCGGGATCGATCCCGCGCGGCTCGAGCGCGCCGACGCGGGCATCGTGCGCTTCGCCGAGCGACTTCTGGCCGGCGCGATCGGCGCCGCCTCGGCGCGCGTCATGCTGGCGACGGCGGTGAAGGGCGAGGATGTCGGGCTCGACGAGGTGATGGCGGTGCTGGACGAGGCGACCGCGGTCATCGAGTACTCGCGCCAGCTTGAGCAGAAATCGGCGGCGCTCGAGGCCGCCTCGGCCGAGCTGCGCGCGGCGAACCTCCGCCTGCAGGAACTCGACCGGCTCAAGGACGAGTTCCTGACGACGGTCACGCACGAGCTGCGAACGCCGCTGACCTCGATCCGCTCCTTCTCGGAGATCCTGCGCGACAATCCCGGCCTGCCGGCCGCGGAGCGCGGCGCCTTCCTCGACATCGTGATCGCGGAGAGCGAGCGCCTGACCCGCCTGATCAACCAGGTCCTCGACCTCGCGAGGATCGAGGCCGGTCGCTACGAGTGGCAGATCGCGCCGACCGACCCGGGCGAGGCGGTCTCCGCCGCCATCGCCGCCACCAGCGGCATCTTCGCCGAGCGCGGTGTGGCGCTGGACGCCGACATCGGGGCGGGGCTCCCCCCGGTGCTCGCCGATCGCGACCAGCTTGTGCAGGTCGCGGTGAACCTGCTCTCGAATGCGGTGAAGTTCTCGCCCGCCGGCACGGGTCGCGTCGCGGTCTCGCTGCGCGGCGAGGCGGGCGGCATCCGCCTCGTGGTCCAGGACAACGGGCTGGGAATCGCGGTGGAGCACCTGCCGCTGCTCTTCGACAAGTTCAGCCAGTTCGGCGACCAGCGCAGCGGCAAGCCCGCGGGCTCGGGCCTCGGCCTCGCCATCTGCCGGCGCATCGTCGAGCACCTGGGCGGCGCCATCGCCGCCGAATCGCCGCCGGGCGAGGGCGCGCGCTTCTCGGTCGTCCTGCCTTACGCCGGCGAGGTCACCAGAACGCCCCGGTGAAGTCGGCGCGCGCGCGCTTGCGCAGCCTGTCGATCGACTTCAGCCCGTCGACCAGCCGCTCGCGCTCCAGCTTCGTCAGGAGCCCGGGGTCGACGTGGTTGCCGACCAGCCGTCCCGCGTGGAAATCGGCGAGTTGTTGGCGCAGCAGGACGAACGTGACGGCCGCGAAGGCCTGCGAGAGCTCCTCGGCGTCGTCGCGCGCCAGCCCGCCGGCGCCCGCGAGCGCCTCGAGCCGCGCCAGCGTGCCGGTCGCGGCGACGCCCGCGCGCAGCGCGTAGAGGCGCGTCGCGCCGACCAGCGGCAGCGTCCCCTGCAGCTTGAGGTCGATGCGGCCGGGATGCGCCGCGTCGTCCTCGACCTTCAGGCCGCCGAAGAGCCCGAGCGCCACGCCGCGGCGCGTCTCGTCCTCGGCCATGGCGCGCAGTAGCGCCGGGAAGCGCTCGAGCATCCTCGCGACCTCCGCGCGCAGCTGAAGCGCGGGGCCGGGGTCGCCCCAGGCGGGCGCGAAGTCCATGAAGATGTCGGCGAAGAGCACGGCGACCGGGCTGCGGCGCTCGCCCCAGAGCCAGACCTGCTCGCGCCACTGCGAGGCCGTCTTGCGCCAGAGCGGGTTGGTCGCCATCACCCCGCCCTTGCAGAGCGGGAAGCCCACGCGGTCCAGCGCGCGGGTGAACCGGTCCGCCAGCGCGATGAACCACGCATCGACGCGCCCATGGTCGTCGTCGGGGTAGTCGGCGAGGATGAAGCCGTTGTCCTGGTCCGGGAACAGGAAGTTCTCGCCCCGCCCGCCCGAGCCCATGACCAGCATCGTCATGGGCACGGGCATCCCGCCCCAGCCCTCGGCGCGCAGCCGCTCGATGGTCGCGTCGAGCAGCTGGCGATGGATGTCGAGGTTGATGTCGGTGACGAGCGCCTGGATCTCAGGCGCGGGGATGTTGTCGTCGAGCAGGTCGCGGGCGAGCTCCGCCTGGGCGCGCTTGACCTCGGCGAGCCCATCCATCGAGTCGTCGCGCGTCAGCCGGTCGATCTGGTTGACGATGCGGCCGGCGGCCGCGGCGAGCGCCGCGTGCAGGCCCAGCATGCCGACCGGCCGGCCCTCCGCATCGACGACCGGCATGTGGCGCAGTCCCTCGCGGCGCATCCGGCCGATGGCGCGGTAGAGCAGGTCGTCGTCGCCCACCGACTTGACCGGCGCGGTCATCGCCCGCTCGATCGGCGTCTCGGGCGGCAGCCTCAGCGCGACTCGTCGCGCGATGTCGTGCTCGGTGAGGATGCCGACCAGCCGCCCGGCATCGTCGACCACCACCACCGCCGAGGCATCGGCGGCCGCAAGGCCGGCGATCGCCTCGCTGAGCGGAGTTGCCGGCCCAGCGCGAAGCATGCGCGGGCTCATGAAGTCGCGCGCGCGCTGGCCGAAGACCTCGATGCGCGAACGGGCCGGCGCCACCGGGCTACCCCGCCAGAAGCGAGGCGGCGGTCTCCGCCGGGCGCAGCCGCCGATCCAGCCGCTCGCCAAAGCCGATGGTGCCGAACCGAAGGGCGTTGGCAATCACGTCCTTCTCCTCGCGCGGGTTCCCGGCGCGCGCCGGGAGGGTCTTGTAGACCCTCGCGGCCGCAGGGCGAACGACGTCGGCGGCGCTCGGGGAATCGCCTGGCAGGATGGCGCGCAACCGGATGGCGAGGTCCGCCACCTCGTCGTTCCAGTCCGTCCGGTGGCGCGGGGTCTCGTACGCGCCCAGCATGTCGCCGTAGAGCCGGACGAGCGCCGCCTCGAGCTCGTCCCGGCGGCCACCCGGCCCGGACGCGAGGCGGGTGAAGGCCAGGACGCTGAAGCCGGCCAGCACCGCCGCGAATGCTTCCCAGCGGCAGATCCGGAACGCGTCGTTGAACGCGGTGTCGCCGAAGGCCGCCTGGCCATGCCAGGCGAGCGTGTTGCGGGTGAATTCGTAGGTGGAGCGCTGGGCGAGGTAGGAGGCCTCGCCGGACATGAACTTGGTAAGCGCGGAGCGATCGCGTATCGGGGGCGGGAAGAAGTACTGGTAGGCGGCAGTCAGCATCGCGGGCACCCAGCAAGGCTAGAGGAGCGCCACGCGCCCGGTCCGAGGATAGGCTATTGCCGCGCCACGGGTTTCGATGTTATCTCCGAGACCTAGCAGCGATACGGATATTTAACCCTAGCGAGTCGCGGCTGGAACACGGGTCCTGGACCCGGGAAACCGGCCACCCGGTAGCGGACGCCGCAGATCCGCAGTCGATGAGGGAGACACGGCATGGCAGCCAAACTAACCCAGGAGCAGATGCAGGCATACTGGGGCAGGACGTCGTCCCTCATGTGGACGATCCTCGCGCTCTGGTTCTTCTTCGGCTTCGTGATCCATTTCTTCGCGCCGACGCTGAACGGCATCCGTATCTTCGGTTTCCCCTTGGGCTATTACATGGCGGCCCAGGGTTCCCTGATCGTCTTCGTCGCGCTCTGCGTCTGGAACACCACGGCTCAGAACGCGATCGACGACGAATTTGGCGTCTCGGACGAGTGAGGGCATAAAAATGGCTGGCTATTCGGTCGGCGGCTCGGGTTTCCTCCAGAACCTCGGTCGCATCTACGCCCTCTACACGGGGGGCTTCCTCGGCTTCGTGGTCGTGCTCGGCATCCTTGAGTGGATGGGCGTGCCGGACCGCTGGCTGGGCTACCTCTTCATCTTCATGACCATCGGCGTCTACGCGCTGATCGGCGTGCTCTCGCGCACCGCCGAGGTCTCGGAGTACTATGTCGCCGGGCGATCGGTGCCTGCCTTCTACAACGGCATGGCGACCGGCTCGGACTGGATGAGCGCTGCGTCGTTCATCGGCATGGCCGGCTCGCTCTACTTCGGCGGCTACAGCGGCCTCGCCTTCATCCTGGGATGGACTGGCGGCTACGTTCTTGTCTCGATCCTGATGGCGCCGTACCTGCGCAAGTTCGGCCAGTTCACGGTGCCGGACTTCTTCGGCGCGCGCTACGGCGGCCACGTCGCCCGCATGCTCGCGGTCCTCGTCCTGATTGCCGCGTCCTTCGTCTACGTCGTGGCCCAGATCGTGGGCGTGGGGATCATCACCTCCCGCTTCCTCGGGATCTCGTTCCAGGTCGCGTGCTTCGTCGGCCTCATCGGCATCCTGGTCTGCTCGCTCCTCGGCGGCATGAAGGCGGTCACCTGGACCCAGGTGGCGCAGTACATCATCCTGATCATCGCCTACCTGATCCCGGCGATCGTCATGTCCTTCCAGGTCACCGGCGTGCCGATCCCGCAGCTGATGTACGGCACGGCGCTGGAGAAGATCGCGGCGCTGGAGCAGACGCTTAAGGTGACGCAGCCGCATAGCGCCGCCTTCGTCAACGCGCAGGGCCAGTTCAGCGCGGTGGCGATGTGGAACTACTTCGCCCTGATCCTCTGCCTGATGGTCGGGACGGCGTCGCTTCCGCACATTCTGATGCGCTACTTCACCACCCCGTCCGTGCGCCAGGCGCGCGAGTCGGTGGCGTGGAGCCTGTTCTTCATCTTCCTGCTCTACTTCACAGCGCCGGCCTACGCCGCCTTCGCGAAGCTGGAGGTCTACCAGGGGCTGATCAACACGCCGATCGCCAACCTTCCGGAGTGGGTCAAGAGCTG
>VGDA01000313.1 GCA_016869915.1 Alphaproteobacteria bacterium | reverse complement strand
ACGTGGTGCGGCGCTTCATCGACCCCGCGCCCTTCGCGCCATGAGCGGGGTCTGGCTGCCGCGTCCCTCGGCGCCCGTGCATCGCGCTCCGCCGGGGGCCACGGACTGCCACCACCATGTCTACGATGACCGCTTCGCGCGGGCGCCGGACGCGCCGTATCGGCCCGCCGAGGCGACGGCGAGCGACTACGCGGCCTTCCGCGCGCGGATCGGCCTCGACCGCAGCGTCGTCATCCAGCCCTCCGTCTACGGCTTCGACAATGCCTGCACGCTCGACGCCGTCGCGCTCCTCGGCGCGGACCGCGCGCGCGCCGTCGCCGTGGTGTCGGGCGAGGAGACGCAGGCGGAGCTGGCCGCGCTCGCCCGCGGCGGCGTCGTGGGCGTGCGCCTGCAGGCGGTCGGGCCGTCGCGCGGTAACCTCGCGCGGCTCGAGCGCCTTGCCGCGTGCGTGGCCGGCATGGGCTGGCACCTGCAGCTCCATCTCGACGTCGACCTGCTGGTCGACGCGGCCGCGCGGCTGCGCGCGCTGCGCGTGCCGCTGGTCCTGGACCATTTCGGGCGCATCCCGCATCCCGATGGCGAGGCGCACCCGGCCTTCGCGGTGGCCGCCGACCTCGTCGCGGCGGGCCGGACCTGGGTGAAGCTGAGCGCGGGCTATCATTTCTCGCGCTCCGGCCCGCCAAGCTACGCCGATGTCGGCGCGCTCACCGGCGCCTTCCTGCGCCTTGCGCCGGAGCGCATGCTCTGGGGAACCGACTGGCCGCACCCGACCGAGGCCACGAAGCCGGACATCTCCGTGCTGCTCGACCGCTTCGTCGAATGGGCGGGCGACGGGTCCACCGCGCGGCGCGTGCTCGTCGACAACCCGGCGACGCTCTACGGCTTCGCCTGAGGGGCCGCGGGCGCCTCAGCCCGGGTGGAAGCAGGCCGCGCGCGTGCCGCCGGCCTCGAGCAGCACGGGCTCCGTCGCCGCGCAGCCGGGCTGCGCCTTCGGGCAGCGCGTGCGGAAGCGGCAGCCGGAGGGCAGGTTCGCCGGATCCGGCGGCTCGCCGCCGAGCGCGAAGTCGCGCGCGATGCGCGGCCCGCCGATGCGCGGCGTCGCCGCAAGCAGCGAGCGCGTGTAGGGGTGCTGCGGCCGCGCGAAGATCTCCTCGGTCGGCCCGATCTCGACGATGCGCCCGAGATACATGACCGCCACGCGGTCGCACATCGTGCGCACCACCGCGAGGTCGTGGCTGACGAGGATGTAGGTCAGGCCGAACTCGCGCTGCAGGTCGCGGAACAGCGTCAGCACGGTCGCCTGCACCGAGACGTCGAGCCCGGAGGTCGGCTCGTCGAGGACGACCACCTCGGGGCGCAGCGTCAGGATGCGGGCCAGCCCGACGCGGCGCTGCTGGCCGCCGGAGATCTCGTGCGGGTAGAGGTCGAGATGGGTCTCGGGCAGGCCCACGAGGCGCACGATCTCGCGCACATGCGCGTCGCGGCGCGCGCGCGGCCAGTCGGTGTGGACGACCAGCGGCTCGTGCAGGGAATCGCGCAGCTTCCAGCGCGGGTCGAGCGAGGCGCCGGGGTCCTGGTAGGCGTACTGGACGCGCGCGCGCATGGCGTTGTCGCGCCTGAACCCGCCGCCGGCGATGCGCTTTCCCTCGAAGAGCACCTCGCCCGCGGTCGGCTCGTGGATGCCCATGATCGTCTTGCCGAGCGTGGACTTGCCGCAGCCGGACTCGCCGACGAGGCCGAGCACCTCGCCGCGGGCCAGCGAGAAGCTGACGTCGTCGACGGCCTTGAGCCGCGCCTTGACGCGCCCGAAGCTGCCATGGACGTCGAAGCTCTTGCCGAGGCCGCGGACCTCTAGGATCGGGCCCTGTGCCTCAGCCATCGGGCGGCTCCCCGGGATTGTGGCAGGCGAGGAGATGGCCGCCGCCGGCGTCGGCGAAGGCGGGACGCGTCTCGCGGCAGGCGTCGACCGCGCGCCCGCAGCGCGAGGCGAACCGGCAGCCCGCCGGCGGCGTCACGAGGCTGGGCACCTCGCCGGGAATGCCCTGGAGACGGCCGCTGCCGTCGAGCAGGCTCCCGAGCAGCGCGCGCGTGTAGGGATGGCGCGGACGGTCGAAGAAGTCGCCGACCGGCGCGGCCTCTGCGTTCTGGCCCGCGTACATGACCGCGATGGAATCGCAGATCTCGTAGGCCGCGCCGAGGTCGTGGGTCGTGAAGAGCACCGCGCAGCCATGCTCGTTCGCGAGGCGGCGCAGCAGGCCGAGGATCTGCGCCTGGATCGTCACGTCGAGCGCGGTGGTCGGCTCGTCGGCGACGATCATCGCCGGGTCGGGCAGGAGTGCCATCGCGATCATCAGGCGCTGGCGCTGCCCGCCGGAGACCTCGTGCGGGTACTTGTCGAGGATCTGGCGCGGCTGCGGCAGCTGGACCGCGTCGAGCAGCTCGAGGATCCGCGCCTCGCGCCGCGCCTTCGCAAGGTCCGGTCGCTTGAAGCGCGCCAGGTCGCGGATCTGCGTGCCGATCTTGAAGAGCGGGTTGAAGGAGGTGAAGGGATCCTGCGGCACGAGGGTGATGGCGCGCCCGCGGATGTCGCGGGCGGCCTCCGCCTCCGGCATGGCGAGCAGGTCGCGGCCGCGGAACGTCACCGCGCCGCCATGGATCTCGACGCCGCCGCGCGGCAGCGCGCCGAGCACGGCGCGGCCGAGCGTGGACTTGCCGCAGCCGGACTCGCCCACGAGGCCGACGATCTCGCCTGCGCCGACGGAGAGGCTGACGCCGTCGAGGACGCGCGCGAGGCCTGCCTCGACGCGGTAGCTGAGCGAGAGCTCGCGGACGGAGAGAAGGGGCTCAGCCACGGCGGGCCGCCCCGCGGCGGATGCGCGGGTCGAGGATGTCGCGCAGGCCGTCGCCCAGGAGGTTGAAGCCCATCACCACGAAGAAGATCGCGAGGCCGGGGAAGGTCACGTACCACCACGCCTCGGGCAGGAACTCGCGCGCCTCGTTGATCATCCTGCCCCATTCCGGCGTCGTCGGCGGCGCGCCGAGGCCGAGGAAGCCGAGGACGGCGGCGTTGAGGATCGTGACGCCCATGCCGATCGAGGTGCGGACGATCAGCGGCGAGGCGATGTTGGGCAGGATGTGCAGGAGCATCACGCGCGGCGCCGAGCAGCCGAGCGCGACCGCGGATTCGACGAAGACCTCGTTCTTGACCGAGCGGGTCTCGGCATAGGCGAGGCGTGCCCAGAACGGCCAGAACGACGCCGCGAGCGAGAGCACGACGTTCTCGATCGACGGCCCGAGCGTCTGGGAGATGGCGATCGCGAGCACGATCTGCGGCACCGACAGGAAGATCTCGGCGATGCGCATGAGCATCTCGGAGACCCAGCCGCGGTAGTAGCCCGCGACCAACCCGATCGGTATGCCCACGATGCAGGCGATGCCGACGGCGATGACGCAGATCGTGAGCGTCGTGCGCGCGCCGAACAGCATGCGCGAGAGCAGGTCGCTGCCCATGCGGTCGGTGCCGAAGGGGTTGTACCAACTCGGCGGCTTGAGGCGGTTGGCGGTGTGGAAGTCGTGGATGTCGTCCGGGTGCGGCGCGATCACGGGCGCGAGGATGGCGCAGAGCACCAGCGCCAGCACGATCGAGGCGCCGAGGAACGACGCGCGGTCGCGCAGGAAGCGGCGCAGGACGGCGAAGCGGTGGGCGCTCATCGCACGATCCGCGGGTCGATGAAGCTGTGGACCAGGTCGACGACCAGGTTCACGACGATGAAGATGAGGCCGGCCCAGATCGTGAAGCCGACGATGCCGTTGTAGTCGGAGCGCAGGATCGAGTTGACCGCGAACAGGCCGATGCCGGGCCAGTCGAAGACCGTCTCGACCACGATCGCGCCGGCGAGCACGTAGACGCCGAAGATCAGGCCGATCTGCGTCACCGTCGCCGTCATGGCGGCGCGCAGCACGTACTTCCAGATGATCACGCGGCCCGGGAAGCCCATCGCGCGCTGGTAGAGCACGTGGTTGGAGTTGATGACCTCGAGCACGCCGGCGCGCGTCAGCCGCACGAGCTGGGCCGCCGCGGGCAGGGCCAGCGTCAGCGTCGGCAGCGCCAGGTGGCGCAGCGCGCTGTCGAGCGCCTCGCGGTCGCCGTCCATGAGCGCGTCGATGATCATGAAGCCCGAGCGCGGCTCGGGCGGGAACCCCGCGATCCTGCCGGACAGGGGCGTCCACGCCAGCTTCATGGAGAAGAGCAACTGCAGTTCCATCGCGAGCCAGAAGCTGGCGATCGCGAGGCCAGAGACGGAGACCACGCGCACGACGTGGTCGAGCGGGGAATTGCGGTACACGGCGCTCACGACGCCGAGCGGCACGCCGACGCTGACCGCCAGCAGGACGGCGCTGACGCCTAGCTCCAGCGTCGCGGGAAGGCGCGCCATCAGGTCCTCGACGATCGGGCGCTGGCTGAAGAGGCTCATGCCGAGGTCGCCCTGCGCGACGCGGGCGAGGTAGGACAGGAACTGCTCCCAGAGAGGCCGGTCGAGGCCGAGCTTTGTGCGCAGGGCATCGATCTGCTCGGCCGTCGCCTGGTCGCCCGCGATGATGCGGACGGGGTCGGCGGGGATGATGTGGGAGATCGAGAAGACGAGCGCGATCAGCCCGAGGAGTGTCGGGACGAACCAGAGCAGCCTGGAGAGGACGATCGCGATGCGTTTCATGTCGGGGAGATCATCCCCTCCCGCGCCGCGGCGGGGAGGGGATGGCCTTTCCTGTGCCGCGGGTCGTTACTTGAAGTAGGCCCAGCGCATCTCCTGCCCGTTGCCGATGGGCGAGAAGCGGATGCCGCCGATCCTGTTCGAGTACGGGCCGAACCACTTCGTGT
>VGDA01000312.1 GCA_016869915.1 Alphaproteobacteria bacterium | reverse complement strand
CGGCCGCACCACCAGCCACCGCAAGGCGACCTTCGCCAACATGGCGGCCGCGCTCATCAGGCACGAGCAGATCAAGACGACGCTGCCCAAGGCCAAGGAGCTGCGTCCCGTCGTCGAGCGGCTCATCACGCTCGGCAAGCGCGGAGGGCTCCATGCTCGCCGCCAGGCGCTGTCCGTCCTGCGCGACAACGAGCTGACCCAGAAGCTCTTCGGGGCCCTCGCCGAGCGCTACTCGGCGCGCAAGGGCGGCTATACCCGCGTGCTGAAGGCGGGCAACCGCCATGGCGACATGGCGGCGATGGCCGTCATCGAACTCGTCGATCGCGACGTCGAGGCCAAGGGCAAGGCCGACCGCGAGCGCACCGCTGCCGCTGCCGCGGCCGCCGCGCAGGCCGAGGCCGCGCCCGCGGCCTGATCGCCGCGCCGCCACCGGTCGTTGCAGGGGCAGGCCCGCGAGGGCCTGCCCTTCGCCTTTTTGGGCGCGACTCGTCGCCTCGCGTCGGTCGCGCCTTCGCGGTGGATTTGCGCCGGCAGGCGCACCAGACTCCGCATCGATGCAGAGACTTGCACCCATCGCTGCCCTCGCGGCGTCGCTGCTCCTGACCTGGGCGCCCGTCGTGCCCGCCGGCGCCCAGCAGCAGGCCCAGCCCCAGCGCGTGGTCCCGCAGTCGCGACAGGAGATCCAGCTCTCCTTCGCCCCCGTCGTGCGCCGCGCCGCGCCGGCCGTCGTGAACATCTACACGGGCAGGAACATCGCGCCCTGGATGATGGCGGACCCCGGCTTCCGCCAGTTCTTCGCCGACCAGGCGCCGCGGCGCGTCCAGAACTCCCTCGGCTCCGGCGTCATCGTCGACACCTCGGGCATCGTCGTCACCAACAACCACGTCATCGCGCGCGCCGACGAGATCAAGGTGATCCTCGCCGACCGGCGCGAGTTCGCGGCGAAGGTCCTGCGCGCAGACGAGCGCACGGACCTGGCGGTCCTGAAGATCGACGCCGGGCCGGAGCGCCTGCCGGCCCTCGCCTTCGCGGATTCGGACGAGCTCGAGGTCGGCGACGTCGTTCTCGCCATCGGCAATCCCTTCGGCGTCGGCCAGACGGTGACGCTCGGCATCGTCTCCGCGCTCGCGCGCACCAAGGTCGGCATCACCGACTACCGGTTCTTCATCCAGACCGACGCGGCCATCAATCCGGGGAACTCCGGCGGCGCGCTGGTCGGCATCGATGGCCGCCTCGTGGGAATCAACACGGCCATCTACAACCGCGACAGCGGCGGCGGCTCGCTCGGCATCGGCTTCGCGATCCCGTCGACGATGGTGCGTGCCGTGGTCTCCGGCGCCGGCGCGGGCCAGAAGCTCGTGCGGCCTTGGTTCGGCGCGCAGGGCGACAGCGTCCCCGCCGAGCGCGCCGCCGCGCTCGGCCTCTCGCGGCCGATCGGCGTGCTCGTGCGTGACGTGCACGAGGGCAGCCCCGCGGAGCGCGCGGGCATAAGGCGCGGCGATGTCCTGCTCGGCGTCGAGGGGCGCGAGGTGCAGGACATGGAGGCGCTGCGCTTCCGCATCGCCACCCATGCCGTCGGCCAGACCGTCGCGATCGGCCTCGTGCGCGACGGCAGGGAGATCCGCGTTCCCGCGACCCTCGTGGCTCCGCCGGAGGTGCCGCCGCGCGACACCACGGAGCTGCGCGGCCGCCATCCGCTCTCGGGTGCGGTCGTCGCCAACCTGTCGCCCGCGCTCGCCGACGAGCTGATGCTCGACTTCGAGGCGCGGGGCGTGGTCGTCGTCGAGGTGGTGCGCGAGACGCCTGCCCATCGCCTCGGCGTGCAGCCCGGCGACGTCCTCCTGCGCATCGGCGAGCGCGAGCTGCGCAGCACGGATGACGTGCGCCGCGCCATCGCCGCGCCGCTGCCCTGGCGCATGCAGCTGCGCCGCGGCGAGCGCGTGCTGCCGACGATCGTGGCGCGCTGATGGCCGGGCGTGGCGGCGCGCGCGGCGGCGGCGCGGGGCATCGCGGGAGCGACCTCCTGGCGACGCCGCCCGAGCGGCCGCTCGCCGACCGGCTGAGGCCGTCCCGGCTCGGGGACGTCGTCGGCCAGGAGCATCTCGTGCACGGCGACGGGCCGCTGGCGCGCATGGCGCGCGACGGCCGCCTCGCCTCGATGATCCTCTGGGGGCCGCCGGGCTGCGGCAAGACCACGATCGCCGGGCTGCTCGCCGGCCTCGCCGACCTCGAGTTCGTCGCCCTCTCGGCGGTGATGACCGGCGTGCCGGAACTGCGCAAGGTCTTCGCCGAGGCGGCGGCACGGCGCGACGCGGGGCGCGGCACGCTCCTGTTCATGGACGAGATCCACCGCTTCAACCGCGCGCAGCAGGATGCGTTCCTCCCGCATGTCGAGAGCGGCGTGGTGACGCTGGTCGGCGCGACGACCGAGAACCCGTCCTTCGAGCTCAACGCCGCGCTGCTGTCGCGCTGCCAGGTGCTGGTGCTCAAGCGCCTCGGCGACGATGCGCTCGAGAAGCTTCTCCTGCGCGCCGAGGGCGAGCTCGGCCATGCGCTGCCGCTGGAGCCCGACGCGCGTGCTGCGCTGCGCGCGATGGCCGATGGCGACGGGCGGTACCTGCTGAACCTCGCCGAGGAGCTGATGCGCCTGCCGCCCGAGCCCGCGCTCGACACGGCGCGGCTCGCGGCGCTCGTCCAGAAGCGCATGCCGCTCTACGACAAGGCGCAGGAGGGGCACTACAACCTGATCTCCGCGCTGCACAAGTCGCTGCGCGGGTCGGACACGGACGCGGCGCTCTACTGGCTCGCGCGCATGCTCGCGGGTGGCGAGGACCCGCTCTTCGTCGCGCGGCGGCTGGTGCGCTTCGCGGTCGAGGATGTCGGCCTCGCCGACCCCCAGGCCCTGGTGCAGGCGATCGCGGCCAAGGATTGCTACGACTTCCTCGGCTCGCCCGAAGGCGAGCTCGCGCTCGCGCAATGCGTGATCTACCTGGGCACGGCGCCCAAGTCGAACGCGGCCTACCTCGCCTTCGGCGAGGCGAACCGCGCCGCGCGCGACACCGGCTCGCTGATGCCGCCGATGCATGTCCTGAACGCGCCGACGCGCCTGATGCGCGAGCTCGGCTATGGCAAGGGCTACGCCTACGACCATGACGCGGCCGACGGCTTCTCGGGCCAGGACTATTTCCCCGAGGGCATGGCGCGACGCCAGTTCTACCGCCCGGTCGAGCGCGGCTTCGAGCGCGAGATCGCCAAGCGCCTCGAGTACTGGGCGCGGCTGCGCGCGGAGCGGCGCGGCGGCGCATGACCCGCTCGGGAGCCGGCCCGCGCTTCGACGCGTTCTGGGCGATCGACTGGAGCGGCGCGCGCGGCCGCACGCGCAACATCGCGGTGGCGAGGCTGGCGGCCGACGCGGGCGCGCCGGAACTCGTCGAGCCGCCGGATGGCGTGGCCTGGACACGCGAGGGCGTCGTGGCGCGGCTCGCGGGCGAGGCCATCGCGGGGCGCAGGGTCCTCGCCGGCTTCGACTTCGCCTTCTCCTTCCCGGTCGGGGTCTTCGCGGCGCTCGGCCTTCGGCGCGACGGCACCATGGCCGATGTCTGGGAGGCGGTGGAGGCGGCCTGCGCCGGAGCGCCCGGCCTGCATGGCGGCGGCTTCGTGGAGGCCGCGCCCGATGGAACGTTCTGGCGCAGGGGGCCCCGGCCGGCGTGGTGGCGCGCGCCGCTGCGCCTCGTCGACGAGCGCTGCGCCGCGGCGACGGGCGCGCGGCCGGAGAGCGTGATGAAGCTCGTGGGCGCCAGGCAGGTCGGCCTCGGCGCGCTGGCTGGCATGCGCAGCCTGCGCGCGCTGCGTCGCGCGACCGAGGGCGCCTTCGCCGCATGGCCGGCGACGGCGCCCGGCGCGGGCAGCGTCGCGGTCGAGATCTTCCCGACGATCCATCGCCTCCATGCCACGCGCAGCCTCGCCAAGATCCGCGACGCCGCGGCGCTGGCGCGCGCGCTCGCCGCGTTCGGCTGCGCCGCGCCGCGGCTGTCCGAGGCGCCGGGGGACGACGAGACGGACGCGCTCGTCAGCGCCGCGGCGCTGAGGCAGATTGCCGCCCGCGCGGACGCCTTCGCCCTGCCGGCGGATGGCCGCCCCGCGCTCGAGGGCTGGATCATCGGGGTGCCGCCATGAACGCGACGATGCTCCTCGCCATCGGGACCGGCGGCGCCGTCGGCTCGCTATGCCGCTACCTGCTTGCGGGCGCGATCGGCAACGCCGCCGGCGGGGAATGGCCCTGGGGCACGCTCGCGGTGAACGCGATCGGCGGCCTCGCGATCGGCGTGCTGGCGGAGGGTTTCGCGCCGCGCCTCGAGGCGAGCCCGGAGCTGCGTGGTTTCCTCGTCACCGGCATCCTCGGCGGCTTCACCACATTCTCCGCCTTCTCGCTGGAGACGATGGAGATGCTGGAGCGCCAGGCCTGGGGCCCGGCGCTCGCCTATGTCGTGGCCTCGGTCGTCGCGAGCCTGCTCGCCGCCTTCGCCGGGGCTTGGTGCGTGCGCCTCGCCACCTGATCGCGCGCGCCTCGCCTCTCGGGCACGGGCCGTGCTAGGTCATGCCGCCCCCGGCGCCCGGCGACATCGCCGCGCGCCTTGTTCCCTGGAGGCGTGATGAGCGGCGTCGAACTGGTTGAAGTCAGGGCCGAGGACGCCGACCAGCGCCTCGACCGCTGGCTGAGGCGCCGCGTCCCCGGCCTCACCCAGGGGCGCATCGAGAAGCTGCTGCGCAAGGGCGAGATCCGCCTCGACGGCAAGCGCGCCGATGGCAAGACGCGCGTCTACGCCGGGCAGGTCGTGCGCCTGCCACCGAACATCGAGAAGCTCGCCGTCGCCACCTCGGGCCTC
>VGDA01000311.1 GCA_016869915.1 Alphaproteobacteria bacterium | reverse complement strand
GTGACGGGCCAGGCCGCCTGGTACGACCTGCGCATCCGCATCGAGAAATGCGCGCCTGGCGAGCCCGCCGAGACGAGCCCGCGGCCGCCGACGCTCGGCAGGCCGCCGAACCTCGATCCGGCGCCGCGCGTGCTGCGCTACGACGCGGGAGGAAGGCGATGACCAGCTACGCCAAGCCGTCCGAGGGCGACCGCAAGCTCGGCCTCGTCATCGACCTCGATACCTGCGTCGGGTGCCATGCCTGCGCGGTCAACTGCAAGGAGTGGAACACCTCCGGGCATTCCGCGCCGCTCACGGATCTCGAGCCATGGTCGCGCGACGCCTCGGGCGTCTGGTTCAACCGCATCCATTCCTTCGAGGCCGGCGAGGGCCCGCAGGGTCGCACCGTGCATTTCCCGCGCTCCTGCCTGCATTGCGAGGAGCCGGCCTGCGTCGAGGTCTGCCCGACGGGCGCGTCCTACAAGCGCGTCGAGGACGGCATCGTTCTCGTCAACGCCGACACCTGCATAGGGTGCAAGCTCTGCTCCTGGGCCTGCCCCTACGGCGCGCGCGAGTTCGACGAGGACGAGGGCGTGATGAAGAAATGCACGCTCTGCGTCGACCGCATCTACAACGAGAACCTTCCCGAGGAGGAGCGCGTGCCGGCCTGCGTGTCGACCTGCCCGGCGGGCGCTCGGCATTTCGGCGACCTCGGCGACCCCGGCTCCAGCGTCTCCCGTATGGTGCAGGAGCGCGGCGGCGTGGAGCTGATGCCCGAGCTCGGCTACAAGCCCGTCAACCGCTACCTGCCGCCGCGACCGAAGTCCGGAGGTTGTGGCGCCGGCAAGGCCAAGGCGCTCGAACCCGCGATCGACACGGCAGCGCTGCATCCGGCGCTGCGCTGGCTCGACCGCGTCCTCTCGCGCTGAGGAGAGGCGCACGTGCATCCCGCGCTTTCCGTCATCGTCTTCACCACTGCCTCGGGCGCCGGCTACGGCCTCCTCGCGCTGACCGGCCTCGTCTTCGCAGCGGGCGGCTTCGCCTCGATGCCCCGGGGCTTCGGCTTCTGCGCGATCGGGCTCGGCACCGCGCTCGTCGCCGGCGGCCTCGTCTCCTCCACGCTGCATCTCGGCAGGCCGGAGCGCGCGCTGCGCGCTCTGACGCAGGTCCGCACGTCCTGGCTCAGCCGCGAGGGCGCCCTCGCGGCCCTCGCCTTCCTGCCCATCCTCGGCTTCTTCGCCGGCTGGGTGGCCATGGGCCTGGTCGACGGGCCGGTGCGGCTCGCAGCGCTGGCGGTCGCGCTGCTCTCAGTCGCCACGGTCCACGCGACCGCGATGATCTATCGCTCGCTCAAGCCCGTGCACCAGTGGTGCAACGGCCATGTCGTGCCCGTCTACCACGTGCTCGCGGCGATGACGGGCGCGCTGCTGCTCAACGCGCTGGCGCATCTCTGGGGCGCGCCGTCGCAGGCGCTCGCGGCCTTCGCGCTGCTCGCCTGCGTCGCCGGCGCCTTCCTGAAGGAGCGCTACTGGCGCTTCGTGGACGAGTACGCCGCCCCCTCGACCCCCGGGACGGCGACCGGGCTATCGGCGCTCGGCAAAGTCCGCCTGCTCGACCCGCCGCATACCGGCAGCAACTACGTGATGCGCGAGATGGGCTTCCGCGTCGCGCGAAAGCACGCGCTGAAGATGCGCCGCGCGGCGCTCCTCCTTGGCTTCGTGGCGCCGGCGCTTGTCGCGGCCCTGCTCAGCGGGGCGACGGCGACGGTCGCGGCGACCATCGCGCCCGTCCCGGCCCTGGCCGGCGTCCTGGCCGAGCGCTGGCTCTTCTTCGCCGAGGCCAGGCACAGCGCCTCGCTCTACTACGGGGCCGACGCGGCCTGAGGGTCGCGGAAGGGCTGGGTCAGCATCCGGTCCAGCCGCGCCTCGCCGGGCGCGCGGAACTCCGCAAGGCCGATCGTCATCCCAGCCTGGCCATCCGCGGGCGCCGCGCGCCACGTGCCGAAAAGCCGGTCCCACCACGGCAGGCAGAAGCCGAAATTGGAATCCGTCTCCTCGCGCCGCACGCTGTGGTGGACGCGATGGACGTCCGGCGTGACCAGCACGAGGCGCAGCGCCGCCTCGATGCGCGCCGGGACCGCGACATTGGAGTGGTTGAACATCGCGCATGCATTGAGCAGGGCCTCGAAGGCCAGCACGGCGAGCGCCGGCGCGCCCAGCGCGGCGATGACCGCGAACTTGATCGCCATCGACAGCAGGATCTCGACGGGATGGAACCGCGCGCCCGAGGTCACGTCGAGGTCGGTGTCAGCATGGTGCATGCGATGCAGGCGCCAGAACGCCGGCACGCGATGGAAGGCGACGTGCTGCGCCCAGATCGCGAGGTCGAGCAGCAGGATCGCGATCGGGACGGAGGCCCATGCGGGAAGCGCGACGGCGTTGAGGATCCCGATCCCCCGCGTCGACATCTCCGCCGCCCACGCGACCGCGGTGAGCGGGAAGGCAACGCGCAACACGAGGGCCCCGAGGATCGTCACGCCGATGTTGCCGGGCCAGCGCAGCATCCGCGGCGCCGCGCGCGACCGGCGCGGCGCCAGCGCCTCCCAGGCGAGCATCGCCGCGAAGACGCCGGCGAAGAGGCATAGGCGCAGCGTCGACTGGTGCGCGAGGACGAATTCGGCCATGCGCTGATCCTAGCGCGCGCCGGCCTCTATCCCAGCCCCTCGGGAGCGACGGGCGCCGTGGTGCCGCCATTCTGTTGCGCCACCTGCCGCCCTGTGGCATATCCCGCCGCCGCGGGCGGGAAACCTACCTCGCCACGCGACATCCCGGGCGCCGCCGTAGCTCAGTGGTAGAGCACGTCCTTGGTAAGGACGGGGTCGAGTGTTCAATTCACTTCGGCGGCACCATTCCTCCCGGGAGAGGCCAGGGCCGGGCCGTGCTGCCCCGAGACCGAGAATCGCCCGAGACGGGGAATGTCCCGAGACGGGTAATGGCCCGCGACCGGGAACGCGATGCGGGAAGGCCGCCCGCGCAGCCTCCCCGCGTTTCGCCAACGACCTTGCTCAGACCCGGAACTCGTCGCGCTTGCGGCCGTCCTTCTCCAGCGCCACCAGCCAGCGCGGCGTGCGACCACGGCCGGTCCAGGTGTCGCTGCCGTGCTTGTACTTGACCGCGACCTTGCCGCCCTTTGCGGAACCGGCCTTCTTGCCGGGCGGGCGGCCGCGTCGCGCGGTCTTGCCAGCCGCCTCGGCGACGTCCGCCGCGGAGAGCCCGTACTCCTTCATCGTGGCGAGAACGACCTTCAGCCCCTTGTCCTTGCCCGCGCGGAGCTTGGCAGCCTTCTGCTGGAGGGCCTTGATCTCCTTCTCGATCTCATGAAGCGACATCTGGATAGACTCCGTTTAATGGATGGTGGGCCGGAACCTATTATCAAAGCGCAGCCGCTGCCATTGCTTTCTCGGCCGGCCGCCGCCTCGGGGATATGAAATCGAGCCGCCCGCATATTCACGCGGACTGCGCATGCCGGTTTTCTACCCCGGCACGAGAAAATCCCCGCGAAAATGGACGAAAATGCCCCGCCGCTCCGTTCGGCCTCGCGGAAATGCCGGTCGCACTACCACCAATTGCACCGGCGCACCGGGATGGACGGAATGCCGCACCCCCGGGGGAATGGCCCGCGGGAGCGGTTGCCGGGTCGAGGCACGGGCCTCGCCTCCCGCGGGCATCCGCCCTCGCGGGCGGCATGCAGCGATCAACCGCCGGCGCGGCGCGCGAGTTCCGCGTGCAGCGCATCGGGCACCTCGATGCCATCGCGTTCCGCGCGCGCGCGCAGCTCGAGCCGGCGCGCGCCCGGGATCCGCGTCCCCGGTTGCGCGAGGATCGCGGCGCAGAGTTCCTCGACGCGCGCGCCGAAGCCGTCGCCACCGAAGCGCGCCGGATCGACGAGCAGGAAGAACTGCCCGACGCGCGGCGGCTCGCCCGCGGCATCGAAGAACGAACTCGCCTCGTGGCCGAAATGCGAGCCCGTGAGCGCGGCGGCCAGTATCTCCACCATCATCACGAGCGCCGCGCCCTTGGCCTCGCCCATGGGCAGCATGGCGCCGCCCAGCGCCGCCTTCGCGTCGGTGGTCGGCCGGCCTTCGGCGTCGAGCGCCCAGCCCTCCGGGATGGCCTCGCCGCGCTGCGCGGCGAGCATGACCTTGCCGCGCGCGACCTTGCTGAGGCTGAGGTCGATCACGAGCGGTGGATCGCCGCGCAGTCGCGGGCAGGCGAAGGCGATCGGGTTCGTGCCGAACATCGCCTTCCTGCCGCCCCAGGGCGCGATCGCGGCCGGCGAATTGCCGAAGGCGAGCGCGACCAGGCCGCGCCGCGCGGGCTGCTCGACATGGAACCCGGCCATGCCGAAGTGATGCGAGTTCGCGACCGCCATGCCGGCGACGCCGGAGGCGCGCGCCATGCCGCCCGCGCGCGGCATGCCTCGCGCGATCGCGGGATAGGCGAAGCCATCGGCGGCGTCGACCAGCAGCGCCGTCGGCCCCCTGTCCTGCAGCACGGGCTCGGCGTCGCCGCGTACCTTCCCCGCGGCCACCTGGTCGGCATAGGCGGGCACGCGGCTCAGGCCATGGCCCGGCTGGCCATCCGCCTCGGCGGCGACGAGCGCGCGCGCGACGTCCAGGGCGTTGTCGTGGGTGGTGCCGCTGGCGACGAGCGCGCCGATTGCGAGGCTCTCGGCCTCCGCGAGGGTGATCCGCATGCGTTCCTTCCCGGTTGGCGCGGCTGCGCGGGACTCGCGCCCGACGCGGCTAGAAGAGCACCAGCGCCGTGCCCGAGGCGAGCAGGAGCACGAGGATCACCTGCCGGAAGCGGAGCTCGTCGATGCGGGCGTAGAGCCGCATCCCAAGGAGGACGCC
>VGDA01000310.1 GCA_016869915.1 Alphaproteobacteria bacterium | reverse complement strand
GGCGGACATCGCCTGGACGCGGCGCTGGGACAAGGTCTGCGACGACTCTCGACCGCCCTTCTACCGCTGGTTCCCCGGCGGCGAGCTCAACACCTGCTTCAACGCCGTCGATCGCCACGTCGAGGCCGGCCATGGCGACCGCCTCGCGATCGTGCACGACAGCCCGGTCACCGGCGGCACGATCGAGCGCATCACCTATCGCGATCTGCGCGACCGGGTGGCGCGCTTCGCCGGCGTGCTCGCCGGCCTCGGCGTCGGCAGGGGCGACCGCGTCATCGTCTACATGCCGATGGTGCCCGAGGCGGCGGTCGCGATGCTCGCCTGCGCGCGCATCGGCGCGGTGCACTCGGTGGTGTTCGGCGGCTTCGCGGCGAACGAGCTCGCGGTGCGTATCGACGACTGCAAGCCGAAGGCCATCGTCTGCGCCTCCTGCGGCATCGAGCCCAACCGCGTCGTCGCCTACAAGCCGCTGGTCGACGCCGCGATCTCGATCGCGGCGCACGAGCCTTCCGCCTGCGTCGTCCTGCAGCGCCCGCAGCATCCCTGCGAGCTGGTCGCCGGCCGCGACGTCGACTGGGCGCAGGCGGTCGCGAAGGCCGCGCCGGCGCCATGCGTTCCGGTCGCGGCGACCGACCCGCTCTACATCCTCTACACCTCGGGCACGACCGGGCAGCCAAAGGGCGTGGTGCGCGACAATGGCGGCCACGCCGTCGCGCTCAAGCACACGATGTCGATCCTCTACGACATGAAGCCGGGAGAGGTGTTCTGGGCGGCGAGCGACGTCGGCTGGGTGGTCGGTCACAGCTACATCGTCTACGGCCCGCTGCTGCAGGGCTGCACGACGCTGATCTACGAGGGCAAGCCGGTGGGCACGCCGGATGCCGGCGCGTTCTGGCGCGTGATCGCGCAGCACGGCGTCAAGGCGCTGTTCACCGCGCCCACGGCCTTCCGTGCCATCAAGCGCGAGGATCCCGAGGGGCTGCTCGTCGGCCGCCACGACCTGTCCTGCTTCAAGGCGCTGTTCCTCGCGGGCGAGCGCTGCGACCCCGACACGCTGCTCTGGGCGCAGCGCATCCTGAAGGTGCCGGTCGTCGACCACTGGTGGCAGACCGAGACGGGACACGCCATCGCAGGCAACCCGATCGGCGTCGAGGTGTTCCCGGTGAAGCCGGGTTCCGCGACGAAGCCGATGCCGGGCTGGGACGTGCAGGCGCTCGGCGCCGACGGGCATCCGGTGCCGGCGGGCCAGATCGGCTCGATCTGCTGCCGCCTGCCGCTGCCGCCGGGCACTCTGCCGACGCTATGGAACGCCGAGGACCGGTTCTTCCGCTCCTACCTCGAGGAATTCCCTGGCTGGTACAAGACCGGCGACGCCGGGATGGTGGACGCGGACGGCTATGTCCACATCATGACCCGTGTCGACGACGTCATAAACGTGGCCGGCCACCGCCTCTCGACGGGCCAGATGGAAGAGGTCCTGGCGAACCATCCCGACGTCGCGGAATGCGCGGTCGTCGGCGTCGGCGACGACCTCAAGGGGCAGGTGCCGCTCGGCTTCGTCGTCCTCAAGGCCGGCGTGAAGTCCCCGGACGAGAAGATCGTGGCCGACGTCGTGCGCATGGTGCGCGACACGATCGGGCCGGTGGCCTTCTTCAAGCAGGCGCTGGTGGTGAAGCGGTTGCCCAAGACGCGCTCGGGAAAGATCCTGCGCGGGACGATGCAGAAGATCGCGGACAGCGAGGCGTGGAAGCTTCCGGCGACGATCGACGATCCCGCGATCCTCGACGAGATCGCCGAGGCGCTCAGGCCGCTGGGCTACGCGAAGTCTCCGAGCATGGCCGGGGGCGGCTGACCGCTCCCCCGGGGGCGCGTCACTCGCTCGGCTGCTCGGCGGGCTGGGTGGCGGCCGCCTCGGCCTCGGCGCGGGCGCGCTCGGCGCGGCGCTTGGCGCGCTCGCTCTCCTTGCGGCGGCGCTCGGCCACGCGCGCGGCCTTCTCGATCGCGTCGTCGAGGGCGACCTGGCTGCACAGCCCGAGCATCACGGGGCTGGTCGGCTTGATGTTCTGCATGTCCCAGTGCGAGCGGTCGCGGACCTTCTGGATCGTCGACTTGGTCGTGCCGAGAAGGTGGCCGACCTGCGCGTCCGTCAGCTCCTGGTGGTGCCGCAGCAGCCAGGCGATCGCGCTCGGCTTGTCCTGGCGCTTGGCGATCGGCGTGTAGCGGCCGCCCTTGGCCTGCTGGACGATCTGCGGCAGGTCCTTCTTGAGGAGCTGCAGGCGCGCCTTGCGGTCGGCCTCGCAGCGCGCGATCTCCTCGCGCGTCAGCTGGCTGGCGGCGATCGGGTCGATGCCGACGATGCCGATCGCGACCTCGCCGTCGGCGATGCCCTGGATCTCGAGCGGGTGCATCCCGCAGAACTCGGCGATCTGCTCGAAGGTCAGCCCGGTATTCTCGACCAGCCAGACGGCGGTTGCCTTGGGCATCAGGGGAAGTGTCATCGGAACCATGCCTCCAGACGCGCGACGCGGGCCCAGCCGCCCCGGGGACCGGGGCGTCCGCCCAACACCTGCGCATCGATGTCGCGGATTCGCCGCCGTATATACAGCGCCGCGCGCCGACCGGTCAAAGAATTCGAATGGCCAAGGCGGTCAACGGGTTAGGTCGGGAATCTCAAGCACGATCTTCCCCACGTGGCGGTCCGCCTCCAGCGCGGCATGCGCGTCGGCCGCGCGGGCGAGGGGATAGGTCTCGTGGATCACGGGCCGCACCGATCCGTCCTCGAGCCAGGGCAGGACGGTCTCGCGGAGGCTCGCCGCGATCCGTCCCTTCGCGGCCACGGATTGCGGTCGCAGGGTCGAGCCCGTGACCACGAGGCGCTTGCGCATGAGCGCGTTGAGGTCGAGTTCCGCCTTGTGCCCCTTGAGGAAGGCGATCTGCACGAGGCGACCCTCCTCGCGCAGCAGGGCGATGTTCCGGGCCGTGTAGTCGCCGCCGACCATGTCGAGGATCACATCGATTCTAGAGCCTTGGGTCGCATCCTTCAGCTCCCTGACGAAATCGCAGGCGCGGTAGTCGATGGCCTTCTCCGCGCCCAGCGCCTCGCAGGCGGCGCATTTCCCGGGCGTCCCGGCGGTGGCGAAGACGCGCGCGCCATGGCGGCGCGCGAGCTGGATCGCCGTCGTCCCGATCCCGGAGGCGCCGCCATGGACGAGGAAGGCCTCGCCCGGCTTGAGAGCGGCGCGGTCGAAGACATTGGTCCAGACGGTGAAGAAGGTCTCGGGGATGCCCGCGGCCTCGACCGCGCCAAGCCGCGCCGGGACGGGCAGGCACTGCGCCGCGGGGGCCGCGCAGTACTCGGCGTAGCCACCCCCGGCGACCAACGCCATCACGAAATCCCCGACCGACGGCCAGGATACGCCGGGCCCGGTCGCCACGACCTCGCCCGCGACCTCGAGGCCTGGGATGTCCGAGGCGCCGGGCGGTGGCGCATAGCCACCCATGCGCTGCAGGACATCCGGGCGGTTGATGCCCGCGGCCGCGACCCGCACGAGCACCTCGCCCGGTCCGGCCTGGGGCAGGGGGCGCGTCGCGGGCACGAGCACCTCGGGCCCGCCGGGGCGCAGGATCTCGATCGCGGTCATCGTGCTGGGGAGGTCCATGGCGGCTTCCGATCCGGTGTTGCCTGCGGGGCGTGCCAGCTTTAGCAAGGCGTCCACGCCACGAGGAAGGAGGCCCGGATGGATTTCGAGGATCTCGAGCCACGCAAGGGGAAGCCCGCGCCGCCGAAGGACCTCTCCGGCTGGTCCGTCGCCGACCTCGAGGCCTATATCGCGGCGCTCGAGGCCGAGATCGGCCGCGCGCGCCAGTCCATCGCCGCGAAGCAGGCGCAGAAGGCCGCCGCGGACCTGTTTTTCAGGAAGTCCTGACGCCGGCCAGGTCGGCCGCCGTCCCCCGTTCCCCACAGGCTGGAAGGATCACATGACGCTCAAGGGCAAGGTCGCGCTGGTGACCGGTTCGACCAGCGGCATCGGCACGGCGATCGCCTCCGCGCTCGCCGCGCAAGGCGCCGACATCGCGCTCAACGGCTTCGGCGACGCGGCCGCGATCGAGGCGATGCGCGCCGGGATCGAGGCGCGGCATGGCGTGCGCGCGGCCTATTGCGCCGCCGACATGTCCCGCCCCGCGGAGATCGACGCGATGGTCGCGCGGGCGATCGAGGCCCTCGGCCGCGTCGACATCCTCGTCAACAACGCCGGCATCCAGCATGTCTCGCCGGTGGACAACTTCCCCTCCGACAAGTGGGAGATGGTGATCGCGGTCAACCTCTCCGCCTGCTTCTACGCCACGCGCGCCGTCCTGCCCGGCATGCGCGCGCGCGACTGGGGCCGCATCGTCAACATCGCCTCCGTGCACGGCCTCGTCGCCTCGGTCGACAAGTCCGCCTACGTCGCCGCGAAGCACGGGCTGGTCGGTCTCACCAAGACGGTCGCGCTGGAGACCGCGCGCACGGGCATCACCTGCAACGCCGTCTGTCCCGGCTGGGTGCTGACGCCGCTCGTCGAGAAGCAGATCGCCGCGCGCGCGGAGCGCGACGGCGTCGCGCGCGACGAGGCGCAGGTCCGGCTGCTCTCGGAGAAGATGCCCTCGGCCGATCCGGTGGCCCCCGAGGCGCTCGGCGCCCTGGTCGCCTATCTCTGCTCGCCCGCCGCCGACCAGGTGCGCGGTACCGCCATCCCGGTCGATGGAGGCTGGACCGCCCAGTGACGGCGCCTTGACGCCGCCCGCGCGGGCCGATATCGACCTCGCAAATGCTCGCCCAAGGCGGGTTGGACAGGGACGAGGCCGGAAGGGGTCGCGATTGAGCGGCCCCTTTCTTTTTCATAGCCTCGCGG
>VGDA01000309.1 GCA_016869915.1 Alphaproteobacteria bacterium | reverse complement strand
GCCGCAGCTGCCAGGCGACCGCGACTCCTGGGATTTCGGCCAGGGCGCGGGCTTCTATGTCGACGCGACGCAGGCGCCGTGGAACGCCAACTACCGGATGTTCTCCTACGTCACGGAGGAGCTGCCGGCGCTCGTCGACGCGCATTTCCCGACCGACCCGGCGCGGCGCGGCGTGTTCGGCCACTCGATGGGCGGGCATGGCGCGCTGGTGGCGGCGCTGCGGCGGCCGGACGTCTTCCGCAGCTGCTCCGCCTTCGCGCCGATCTCGGCGCCGATGGAATGCCCCTGGGGCCACAAGGCGCTCGGCAACTATCTCGGCCCCGACCGCGCCGCCTGGGCCGCCTACGACGCCAGCGCGCTGATGCGCGCCAGGCCCTTCGCGCGCGAGATCCTCGTCGACCAGGGCCTGGCCGACAAGTTCCTGGCCGAGCAGCTCAAGCCCGAGCTCCTCGAGGCCGCGGCCGCCGCGTCGGGCCAGGAACTGGCCCTGCGCCGCCACGCCGGCTACGACCACGGCTACTACTTCATCCAGAGCTTCGTCGCCGACCACCTCGCCCACCACGCGCGCCAGCTCGGCTGAGCGCGGGGAAATCCTCTCCGGAGCCGAAACGTTCCTCCCCCGGCCGCGCGGCAGCGCGGGTGGGGGAGGTGGCGCGCGCCGCGAGGCGCGCGACGGAGGGGGCATGTGTTCCCTGCTCGCGCGACGAGCGGACGCTGCGCGGCTCGATCAGCGGCTCACCGCCAGAGCCCGTGCTCCGCGCCTGGCCTCCGGCACCATTGCCCTCCCCGTCGCCGCGCTGCCGCGCGGCGCCACCCCTCCCGTCCGCGCAAGCGCGGACGGGAGGGGTGCGGGGGCGTCCGCCGGCACCTTGGCGCGGACGGGAGGGGAGCCAGGGGGCGGTTGGCGGTCTAGACTGTGGCGCATGAACGCCATCCCCCTCGCGCGGCCGCGCATCGGCGACCTCGAGGCCGGCGCGCGCAACGCCATCTCCGACGTGCCCGGCGTCGTGGTCGGCCACGCGACGCTGGCGCAGGGCGAGGTGCAGACCGGCGCGACCGCGATCCGCTTCCATGGCGGCGACCATTTCCGCGACAAGCTCGCCGCCGCCAGCGTCGTCTTCAACGGCTTCGGCAAGTCGGTGGGCCTGGTGCAGGTCGACGAGCTGGGGCAGCTCGAGACGCCGGTCGTGTTGACCAACACGCTGTCTGTCGGCACCGCCGCCACCGCGCTCGCGCGCCGCGCCGTGGCCGAGAACCCCGCAATCGGCCGCCGCACCTCGACGGTCAACCCCGTCGTCTTCGAGTGCAACGACGGCTACCTCAATGACATCCAGGGCTTCCACGTGTCGGAGGCGGACGTCCTCGCCGCGCTCGATTCCTGCACGCCCGGCTTCGCGCGCGGCGCGGTCGGGGCGGGTCGCGGCATGACCGCCTACGGCTTCAAGGGCGGGATCGGCACGGCCTCGCGCGTCGTCGCGCTCGACGGCGCGCGCTTCCATCTCGGCGCGCTGGTGCTCGCCAATTTCGGCCGCATGCCCGACCTCGTGGTCGACGGCAGGAAGCTCGGGCGCGAGCGCGCGGCGGCCGACGAGGCCACGCCCGAGCGCGGCTCGGTCATCGTCGTGCTCGCCACCGACGTGCCGCTCGAGCATCGCCAACTGCGCCGCGTCGCGGCGCGCGCGGTGGTCGGGCTCGCGCGCACCGGCTCCTTCCTCGGCCATGGCAGCGGCGACATCGCGCTCGCCGTGTCGACCGCCGAGCCCATCCGCCACGCCGAGCGTGCCGACGTCGTCGCGCGCCGCGTGCTCAACGAGCAGCGAATCGACGCGCTCTTCCGCGCCGCGGCGGAATCGACCGAGGATGCCGTGCTCGACGCCCTGTTCTCGGCAGAGGACGTGGTCGGGCGCGACGGGCATGCGCGCGCGGCGCTGGCCTGAGCCACGCCCGGGACGGGCAGGAACGAGGATGCCATGGACCTGAAGCTCGCGGGCAAGGTCGCCCTGGTCACCGGGGCGAGCGTCGGGCTCGGCCGTGCGATCGCCGCGCTGCTCGCCGGGGAGGGGTGTCGCCTCGCGATCGTCGCGCGGCGCACCGCGCTGCTCGAGGAACTCGCCGGCGAGGTCGCCGCGGCGGGGCGCGAGCGCCCGCTGGTGGTGACTGAGGACGTGACCTCGCCCGGCGCCGCCAGTCGCATCCGCGCGCAGGTCGAGGCGCGGTTCGGCCATCTCGACATCCTCGTCAACAACGCCGGCGGCTCGCGCCCGCTGCGCGGCCTCGGCAGCGAGGAGGAATGGGCGGAGGCGATGGCGCTCAACTTCGACGCCGCGCGCCGCATCACCCACGCATTCATCGAGGGCATGCGCGCGCGTGGATTCGGGCGCGTCGTCAATGTCACGGGGTCCGACGAGCCGCTGATCGTCAACGCCGCGATGCCGCCCAACGGCGCGATGCATATCTGGGCCAAGGCGCTCTCGCGCCTCGTCGCGCGCGATGGCGTGACTGTGAACTCGATCCCGCCTGGTCGCATCCATTCCGAGCAGATCGACCAGCGCATCCTGCCGACGCGCGAGGCGCAGGAGGCCTGGGCCTCCGCGCATTGCCCTGCCGGCTATGTCGGCGAGCCCGAGGACCTCGCGGTGCTCGTCGCCTTCCTCTGCTCGCCGCGCGCGCGCTACATCACCGGCCAGGTGATCCATGTCGATGGCGGCGTGCGCCACTACGCGCACTGAGCGGCGGCGGGCGATGGCGATGGACGCGCGCCGGGACGAGGCCGACTTCGCGGTGGTCGGCGGCGGCCTCGTCGGCACCGCCGTCGCCTGGGGCCTGGCGCGGCTCGGCCGTCGCGTGCTCGTCCTCGACGAGGGCGACGTCGCGCATCGCGCCTCGCGCGGGAACTTCGCGCTGGTCTGGGTGCAGTCCAAGGGTATGGGCATGCCGCGCTACGCGACCTGGACGCGGCTCTCCTCGGATTCATGGGCCGGCTTCGCGGCGGAGCTCGCGCGCGAGACCGGCGTCGACGTGCGCTTCGAGCGGCCGGGCGGCTTCAGCCTCGCGCTGGGCGAGGCGGAGCTCGAGAAGCGCGTCGCGCAGATCCGCCGGTTGCACAACCAGCCGGAGATGGTCGTCGACAACGGCTTCGAGGTCGTCGATCGCGCACGGCTCGACGCGATGCTTCCCGGCCTCGGGCCCGAGGTCGCCGGCGGCGTCTACTGCCCCTTCGACGGCCACGCCAACTCGCTCAAGCTGCTGCGCGCGCTCAACGAGGGCCTGCGCCGCGCGGGCGCGACGTGCCTCGCCTCCTGCGGGGTCGACGCCATCTCGCCGGTCGCGGGCGGCTTCCGCATCGACCATCGCGGCGGCGTCGCCATGGCCGGGCGCGTCGTGCTCGCCGCGGGCATCGGCAACGCGCGGCTCGCGCCGATGGTCGGCCTGCGCGCCGAGGTGCGCCCGCAGCGCGGGCAGGTGCTGGTGACCGAGCGGCTGCAGCCCTTCCTGCGCCATCCCGTCGTCACCGTGCGGCAGACCGACGAGGGTTCGGTGATGCTCGGCGATTCGCAGGAGGAGGCCGGCCTCGACGAGACGGTCGGCACGCCCGTGATCGCCACCATCGCCGAGCGCGCCACGCGCATGTTCCCGCTGCTCGGCCGCGCCAATGTCGTGCGCAGCTGGGCGGCGCTGCGCGTGATGACCAGGGACGGCTTCCCGATCTACGAGCGCTCCGCCGCGCATCCCGGCGCCTTCCTCGTCACCTGCCACAGCGGCGTGACGCTCGCCGCGGCGCATGCGCTGCATCTCGCGCCGATGCTCGACGCCGGCGCCTTCCCCGCCGATTTCGCGCCCTTCGGCGCGCGGAGGTTCGATGTTCCGGCGACTGCCTGAGGCCCTGTCCGGCGGCCGCCCCGTGCGCCTGCTCGTCGATGGCGAGCCGGTGGAGGCGCGCGAGGGCGACAGCCTCGCCGCCGCGCTGCTCGCCTCGGGGCGCGTCGCCTGCCGCACCACGCCCGTCGGCGGCGTGCCGCGCGCGCCCTACTGCATGATGGGCGTGTGCTTCGAGTGCCTGGTGTCGGTCGACGGCATGGGCAGCCGCCAGGCCTGCCTCGTCGAGGTGCGCGAGGGCATGCGCGTCGAGACGCAGCGCGGCGCGCGGGAGTTCGGGCGATGAGCGCCGCGGCCGAGGAGACATGCGATATCGCCGTCGTCGGCGCCGGGCCCGCGGGGCTCGCGGCGGCGGCGACCGCCGCGCGCGCCGGCCTGTCCACGGTGCTGCTCGACGAGCAGGCGACGCCGGGCGGGCAGGTCCATCGCGCGGTGACGCGCTCGCCGATGGCCGCGCGGCGCGCGACGCTGGGCGATGACTACTGGAAGGGCGAGGGCCTGGTCGCGGAATGCATCGCGTCGGGCGCGCGCATCGAGCATGGCGCGAGCGCCTGGAGCGTCTCGCGCGAGGGCGAGGTGGCGTGGTCGCGCGGCGGCGCGGCGAGGCTGCTGCGCGCGCGCCATGTCGTGGTCGCGACCGGCGCGCTCGAGCGGCCCTTCCCCATCCCCGGCTGGACGCTGCCCGGCGCCATGACCGCGGGCGCCGCGCAGACCCTGCTCAAGTCCAGCGGGATGGTGGGCGAGGGGCGCGTCGTGCTTGCCGGCACCGGCCCGCTGCTCTGGCTGCTCGCCGCGCAGTACCTCGAGGCCGGCGGCGCGATCGCCGCCATCCTCGACACCACGGCGCGCGCCAACTGGCGCCGCGCGCTGCCCCATGCGCCGTCCTTCCTCGCCTCGCGCTACTTCGCCAAGGGGCTCGGCCTCATGGCGAAGGTGCGGCGGCGCGTGCGCGTGGTCGGCGGCGTGACCTGGCTCGGCGCCGAGGGAGAGGACCGCGTCGCGCGCGTCGCCTGGCGGCGCGGGGACGGCGCCGTCGAGCGCATGGACGCCGACCTTCTTCTCCTG
>VGDA01000308.1 GCA_016869915.1 Alphaproteobacteria bacterium | reverse complement strand
GCGGTGTCGCGTTCGACGCCGCGGGTCTGGGTCTCCTCGATGCGCGTCAGCGAGCCCTGGAGGTTGACGGTCGGCAGCAGCTCGCCGGCGACGGCGTCTACATTGTCCTTCGCCACCTTCTCGTTGAACGACGCCGCGATCACGTTCGGGTTCTCGGCGACCATCTGGAGCGCCTGCTGCTCGTTCGTCGGCAGCACGGGCGGAAGCCGCGCCGGCTGAAGCCGGCCCGGCACCTCGCCGACGACCCGGCGGTAGTTCGCGCGGGTGGAGGTCAGGTTGCCCTCGGCCTGGATGCGATCCGCGCGCGCGCGGGAGACGCGCGCCTCCGCCTGGGCCACGTCCGTCCGGGTCACCTCGCCGACCTGGAACCGGTCGCGGGTCGCGGCGAGCTGGCGACCGAGCACCTGCTCGTTGCCCACGTTGAGCTCGAGCACCGCCGTGTCGCGGGTCAGGTTCAGGTAGGCCGTCGCGGCCTCGAGCAGGACCTGCTGCTCGATGCCCTGCAGCAGCGCGCGGCCGCGCTGCACGTTGTTCTCGGCGCGGCTGGTCTCCGCGACCGTGCGGCCGCCGCGGTACAGAGGCTGCCTCACCGTCACGCCTGTCGTGGTGGGCGTGCGCAGGCGCTGCGTCTCTGTGACCGCGTTGGTCATCGTGTTCGTCGTCGAGTTCTCGTCCCGCGCTCGGCCGATGTCGCTGCCGAACGAGACGCTGGGCCGCCAGTTCGACATGGCCTGCGCCACGAGTTCGTCCGTCGCGCGCAGCCGCGCCTGCTCCGCGAGGAGCAACGGGTTGGTGCGGTAGGCCGCGGCGAGCGTCTCCTCGATCCCCTGCGCGCCAGCGCCCGGGGAAAGGAGGGCGACCATCGCGAGCAGGAGGGCGCTCGCTGGCCCGGCCACTCGCCTCTCGGGGAAGCTGGTCTGCACGCGGGGTCTCCCGGTCAATAGGTGGTCATTGCCGCATCGACCTCGCGGGCCCAGGCATCGATGCCGCCCCCGAGGTTGACTGCGTTCGGCACGCCGTTGGCGCGCAACCACGAGACCGCTCGCAGCGAGCGCATCCCATGGTGGCACGTCACCACGACGGGCCTGTCCGTCGGAAGGCTGGAGACCGATCCCGGGACCGCGCCGAGGGGAACCGCGATACTGCCGTCGATCAGGCAGATCGCCGTCTCCCATGGTTCGCGCACGTCCAGGACCAGGTGCGGCAAGCCCGCGTCGCGCCAGCGGGCCAGCTCGGCGACTTCGATCTCGAGCGGCAGGTCGGCGGTCATACTCACTGGAACGCGAAGGCTTCGGCCGGCTCGAAGCCGGCGAGATGTGGCGTGTTGGCGTCGAAGAGCTGGCGCGCGGACGCGATCCCGGACCTCCGGGTCCATGCGGTCGCCCTGCCCGGCTCGCCCGCCGGGCGCAGGACGGCGACCAGCCTCCCCCCCTCCGCAAGCTGGTCGAGGAGGGCGCGCGGCGGCTCGGCCACGGCGCCGGACAGGAAGACCACGTCGTAGGGGGCCTGCGCGGCATGGCCCTCGGCAAGGCCGCCGCGCACGAGCACGGCGTTGTCGACGCCCTGGGACTGGAGCGCGGCGCCGGCGGCGGAGTGAAGCGCGGCATCGCCCTCGACCGAGACGACGGTGCTGGCAAGCGCCGCGAGCACGGCCGTTCCGTAGCCGCAACCCGTGCCGACCTCGAGGACCACGTCGCCCGCGCCGATGCCAGCCGCCTGGGCGAGCCGGGCGAAGACCATCGGCTCCATCAGGAACCGGCCGCGGCCGAGCGGCACGTCCTCGTCGAGATAGGCGACGCCCGCCAACCGGCCGGGCAGGAACGCCTCGCGGGCGATCGTCGCCATGGCGTTGATCAGGCGCGCGTCGGTCACCTTGTTCGTGCGCAGTTGGCTCTCGACCATGTTGAGCCGCCGCATCGCTGGATCGGTCATTTCCCTGAACCGCCGAAAACCTTGCCGTGACCGATACATATACCCCGCGGCCCGAGTCGAGACAATTGCGGTCCGTCCTCGGAGCCGGCGCGGAGGAAGGCGGCGATCCATCCTGTTGACCCCCGGCCATGGCCGCCCGTATACCTCGCGTCCCGTTGCGTCCGGGCCCGGTAGCAAAGTGGTAATGCAGGGGACTGCAAATCCCCTATGCGGCGGTTCGATTCCGCCCCGGGCCTCCAAGACGCGCGGTGCGCGGATGGCTGGCATAGGCGAGGCCGAGTTGTTATAAGCCGCCGCGTTCCTGATCCCCGGTAGCTCAGCGGTAGAGCAGCCGGCTGTTAACCGGCTGGTCGTCTGTTCGAATCAGACCCGGGGAGCCAGCTTCAAGGGGGGCCCGCGCGCGTAGGCGTGCGGGCCCTTCGCCTTTCCGGCGCCCGGCCAGGGACGGCCGGGCGCGGTCCTCGAGACGAAGGCGCCGCGCCGCGCCGGACTGCGTGATGGCGGAAGACCTACCTCCCCAGGACGTCGTGATCGTGGGCGGCGGCGTGAACGGCGCGGGGATCGCGCGCGATGCCGCCGGGCGCGGTCTGCGCGTCCTGCTGGCCGAGCGCGGCGACCTCGGCGGCGCCACGTCCTCCGCCTCCAGCAAGCTGATCCATGGCGGGTTGCGCTACCTCGAGCACATGGCGTTCCGCCTCGTGCGCGAAGCGCTCGCCGAGCGCGACGTCCTGCTGCGCAGCGCGCCGCACATCGTCTGGCCGCTGGAGTTCGTCCTGCCGGTCAGCCCGGACGGCCGGCCGGCCTGGATGCTGCGCCTCGGGTTGCTGCTCTACGACAACCTCGCCTGGTCGCCGAGGGGGCGCGGCACGTCCCTGCCCCGCTCGCGCGCGATCGACCTGCTCGCCCCGCCCTATTCCGGCTTCCTGCGCCCGGATCGCGCCCGCGGCTTCTCCTACGCCGATTGCTGGGTCGACGACGCGCGCCTCGTCGTGCTGTGCGCCGTCGACGCGGACGCGCGCGGCGCGACGATCCTGCCGCGAACCGAGATGGTCTCCGCCGATCGCGTCGATGGCGGCTGGCGCGTGCGCCTGCGCGGCCAGGACGGCGCCTTGCGCGACGTGGCCACGCGCGCGGTGGTGAACGCGGCCGGCCCATGGGCCGGCGAGGTGCTCGCCGGCCGGTTGCGCGCGAACGCCTCCGCCGCGATGCGGCTGGTCAAGGGCAGCCACGTCGTCGTGCCGAGGCTCCATCCGGGCGCCCATGCCTTCATCCTGCAGAACGACGACGGGCGGATCGTCTTCGTCATCCCCTACGAGCGCGACTTCACGCTCATCGGCACGACCGACACGCCCTTCGACGGCGATCCGGCGCGTGTCGCGATCGACGAGGCGGAGATCGCCTATCTCTGCCGCGCCGCGAGCCTCCATGCCGCACGGCCGGTCCTCCCCGGCGACGTCGCCTGGAGCTATTCGGGCGTCAGGCCGCTGCACGACGACGGCAGCCAGAGCGCCTCGGCCGTCAGCCGCGACTACGTGCTCGAGCTGGTCGGCGGCCCGGGCGCCTCGCCGCTCCTCTCGATCTTCGGCGGCAAGATCACGACCTTCCGAAGGCTCGCGGAGCACGCGATGGAGATCCTCGCGCCAAGCCTGCCCGGGCTGCGCCCTGCCTGGACCGGCGGCGCGACCCTGCCCGGCGGCGACGTGCCCAGCGGCGACTTCGACGGATTCGCCGGGGAACTGCAGCGCGCGCATCGCGACATCCCCGCGGCGCATGTCCACGCCATCGCCCGCCGCCACGGCACGCGCGCGCTGGCCTTCCTGCGCGCGGCAGGGCTCGGAAGGCATTTCGGCGCCGGCCTCTACGAGGCCGAGGTCGACTTCCTTCGCCGCGAGGAATGGGCGTGCTCGGCCGAGGACGTGCTGTGGCGTCGCACGAAGGCCGGGCTGCACCTCTCCGCCGAGGCGCGCGACGCCGTCGCGGACTGGATGGGTCGCTGAAGCGCCGTCAGCCCCCGCCCGGGCCATGCAGGTGGCAGGCGACCATGCGCCCGCCCACCCTCGTCTCCTCGGGATAGCGCTCGCGGCAGGCCGGCATCGCATGCGGGCAGCGCGGGTGGAAATGGCAGCCCGAGGGAGGATTGGCGGGGGACGGCGTCTCGCCCTCGATGCGCGGCATGCGCCCGCGCAGCGCGGGATCGGGCACCGGCGAGGCGTCGCGCAGCATGCGCGTGTAGGGATGCAGCGGGTCCCCGAAGAGCTCGGCCGCGGTGCCCATCTCGACGATCCGGCCGAGATACATGACCGCGACGCGCTGGCAGAAATAGCGCACGACGCCGAGGTCGTGCGCGATGAAGACGAAGGACAACCCGCGCTGCGCCTGCAGCCGGCGCATCAGCTCCAGCACCTGCGCCTGGATCGACACGTCGAGCGCCGAGACCGGCTCGTCCGCGACGATGAGCTCGGGCTCGACAGACAGCGCGCGCGCGATGCCGATGCGCTGGCGCTGCCCACCCGAGAATTCGTGCGGGTAGCGTTCGGCGGCGTCGGCCGGCAGCCCGACCTCGTCGAGCAGCGAGGCGACGCGCGCGCGCACCTCCTGCGCGGAGGCCGCCAGGCCGTGGACCTCGATCGGCTCGGCCAGCGCGCGGCCGATGCTGCGGCGAGGATTCAGCGAGGAATAAGGGTCCTGGAAGACTATCTGGAGCCTGCGGCGCAGCGCACGCAGGGCCGCGCCGGAGGCCGCGCGCACGTCCTGGCCGCGATAGACGATCTCGCCCGCGTCCGGCTCGATCAGGCGCAGGATTGCGCGGCCGGCGGTCGACTTTCCGCAGCCGGACTCGCCCACGATGCCGAAGGCCTCTCCCGCTCCGACCTCGAAGCCGATGCCGTCGACGGCGCGCACGGTGACGGCCGTGGCGCGCGACAGGCCGCCGCCGGTCGCGAAGTGCTTGCGCAGGCCGCGCACGGTGAGGACGGGGTCGCTCATTCGCCACGCAGCTTCGGGTCGGTGGCGTCG
>VGDA01000307.1 GCA_016869915.1 Alphaproteobacteria bacterium | reverse complement strand
GCGCCACGCTTGCGCCGCGCGCCAGCTTGCCATGACATGGCGCCTCGTTTCCAACGCGAGGCGCGATGGCAGGCACGAACGACACGACCCCAGGCTGGCTGCGCGACTGGAGCGGCTTCGCCGCCGCGGCGCGGCTGGAGGACATCGACGCCGCGACGCTCGACCGCGCGCGGCTGACGCTGGCGGACACGCTGGGCGCGATCGCCGCGGGACAGCAAGAGCCGGAGATCGCGGCGCTCGCCGCGCGGCTCGCTTCGCAGGGCGGCTCGGGCGCGGGCAGCGCCGCCATCGCCACGCCGCATCGCCTGCCCGCCTCCTCGGCGGCCTTCCTCAACGGCGTCGCGGGCACGGCGCTGGAGCTCGACGAGGGCAACCGCTTCGCGCGCGGCCATCCCTGCATCCACGTGCTGCCCGCGGCGATCGTCGCGGCGGAGCGCGCGGGCGCCTCCGGGCGCGACTTCCTGCTCGCGCTCTGCCTCGGCTACGAGCTGGGCGCGCGCATCGGCGCGGCGGCCAGCCTGCGGCCCGGCCATCACCCGCACGGCACCTGGGGCGTGGTCGGCGCGGCGCTGGCGGTGGCGCGGCTCTCCGGCGCCGACGCGGCGGCGATCGCGCGCACGGTCAACGTCGCCTCGGCGCTGTCGCTGGCGACCAGCATGCGCACGGCGCTGGAGGGCGGCACGGTGCGCAACGCCTATGCCGGCGTCGCCAACCAGCTGGGCCTGATGGCGTGGGAGATGGCGGCCGCCGGCTTCGAGGGCGAGCGCGACGGCGTCGCCACGGTGTTCGGGCGCATCAGCGGGCAGGAGTTCCGGCCCGCCATGATGACCGAGGCGCTGGGCACGCGCTGGGAGGTCGCGCGCAACTACTTCAAGCTCCATGCCTGCTGCCGCTACAACCACGCCGCGCTCGACGCGCTGGAGGACATCGTCGCGCGCCATGGCCGCGTCGATCCCGCGCGCGTCGCGGCGGTGGAGATCGCGACCTACGGCGCGGCGGCGGAGCTCGACGGCACGGCGCCGCGCAACGCGCTGGCGGCGCGCTTCTCGCTGCCCTGGGCCTCGGCCGCGTTCCTCGCGCGCGGCGCGGCGGACGTGCCGGCCTTCCGCGCGGGCATGCTGGGCGACGCGACGATCGCGGCGCTGGCGCGCAAGGTGCGCGTGGCCGAGGACAAGGCGATGACGGCGCGGCTGCCGGCCGAGCGGCCGGCGCGCGTGCGCGTCGTGCTGGCGGACGGCGCCGTGCTGGAGGCGACGCGCGCCAGCAACCGCGGCGACGCAGACGATCCCTATCCGCGCGCGGCGATCGAGGCGAAGTTCATGGCGCTCGCCACGCCGGCCTGGGGCGCGGCGCGCGCGGCGGAGCTGCTGCGCGCGACGCAGGCCGTGGACGCGGGGCAGGACGGCTTCGCCGCGCTGGCGCGGCTGCTGCCGGCCGGCTGAGGCGCGCGCGGCTCGACGCGCGGGGGCGTCTTGCCGCATTCTCCGCGCCTTCAACCAGCAGGGACCCGCACGCCCATGGCCTCGCTCAAGCAGCGCTTCGCCCAGCCCGGCATCGTCGTCGCGCCGGGCATCTATGACGGCCTCTCCGCCATGCTCGTGGAGCAGGCGGGGTTCGAGGCCGCGTATCTCTCCGGCGCGTCGATCTGCTACACGCGCTTCGGCTTCCCGGACATCGGCCTCGCCACGGCGAGCGAGGTGCTCGACACGCTCTCCGCGATCCGCGAGCGCGCGACGATCCCGGTGATCGTCGACATCGACACGGGCTTCGGCAACGCGCTCAACGTGCAGCGCACGATCCGCGGCTTCGAGCGCGCGGGCGCCTCGGCGGTGCAGCTCGAGGACCAGTCGATGCCCAAGCGCTGCGGCCACCTCAAGGACAAGACGCTGGTGTCGAAGGCGGAGATGGTCGGCAAGATCAAGGCCGCGCTCGACGCGCGCCACGGCGACATGGCGCTGGTCTGCCGCACCGATGCGATCGCGGTGGAGGGCTTCGACAAGGCGCTGGAGCGCGCCGACGCCTATGCCGAGGCGGGCGCCGACATCATCTTCGTCGAGGCGCCGCCCAGCCACGAGCACCTGGTGCAGGTGGCCCAGCGCTACGCCGGCAAGGTGCCGGTGATGGCCAACATGGTCGAGGGTGGCAAGACGCCGATCTATTCCGGCGAGGAGCTGGAGAAGATCGGCTACAAGCTCGTGATCTTCCCCGGCGGCACGGTGCGCGCGCTGGCCTTCGCGCTGCAGGAATACTTCGACAGCCTGAAGGCGAACGGCACGACCACGCCGTGGCGCAACCGCATGCTGGACTTCGCGGGCATCAACCGCCTCATCGACACCGACGGCTTCCTTGCCCGCGGCAAGGGCTTCGAGGGCTGAGATGGCGCGGCGCCGCGCGGGGCGCGCGTGATCGGCGGGCTCGCGACGCTGCTCTCCTGCCAGCTCGCCGGCGAGGCGATCGCGCGGCTGCTCGGCCTGCCCGTTCCCGGGCCGGTGCTCGGCATGGCGCTGCTCTTCGCGGCGCTGCTGCTGCGCGGGCGCGCGGCGCCGGAGGGGCTGGCGCGCACGGCCGACGCGCTGCTCGGCGTGCTGGGGCTGCTCTTCGTGCCGGCGGGCGTCGGCGTGGTGCTGCACCTGCCGCTGATCGCGCGCGACTGGGCGCCGCTGGCGCTGGCCGTGCTGGCGGGCACGCTGCTCGCGGTCGGCCTCACCGGGCGCCTCGCCGCCTGGCTGCTCGCGCGGCGCGGGGGCTGAGCGCGCCATGCGCGGCCTCGCGGAGATCTGGGTCTACCTGGCGCGCGAGCCGCTGGCCGCGCTGACGGCGACGCTGCTCGCCTGGCTCGGCGCGACATGGCTCGCGGCGCGGGCGCGCTGGCACCCCGCGGCCAATCCGGTGCTCGTCGCCGTCATGCTGCTGGCGGGCGGGCTGCTCGCGCTGGGCGTCGAGTACCGCGCCTATTTCGCGGGGGCGCAGTTCGTCCATTTCCTGCTCGGGCCGGCGACGGTCGCGCTGGCCGTGCCGCTGCATCGCCAATGGGTGGCGGTGCGCGAGTCCGCGCTCGCCGCCGCGGCGAGCGTGGCCTGCGGCGGCAGCTTCGCCGCGCTGGCCGGCATCGGCATCGCCATCGGGCTGGGCGCGGCGCCGGAGACGGTGGCGAGCCTCGCGCCGCGCTCCGTCACCACGCCGGTCGCGATGGGCGTCGCCGAGGCGATCGGCGGCCTGCCTGGCCTCACCGCCGCGATCGTCATCTGCTCGGGCATCGTCGGCGCGGCGCTCGGCCCGCTGGTGCTCGACCTGGTGGGCGTGCGCGACTGGCGCGCGCGCGGCCTCGCCATCGGCACCGCCGCGCATGGCATCGGCACGGCGCGCGCGCTGTCCGTCGATCCCGTCGCCGGCGCGTTCAGCGGCCTCGCGATGGGCCTCAACGCGCTCGGCACCGCGCTGCTGCTGCCCCTGCTCTGGCGGCTGGTCGCGGGCGGCTGACCCGCGGCGCGCCCTGGCGCTCAGCGCGGCGCGAGGCGGGCGGCGAGGAAGTCGGGCACGCGGCGCAGCGCGTCCTCGCGGCCGGCGGGATCGGTGCCGAGCGTGGCGGTGCCGCTCGCGGTCGCGCCGACGCCGCCGCGCACGCGCAGCTTCATGTCCGGGGCGTCGAAGTCGTGGTGCGCGCCGGGATAGAGGCGCAGCTCCATGAGCGCCGCGCCGGTGCGCGCGGCGAGGTCGACGCATGGCGGCGCCGGCGTCCAGTCGTCGGCCTCGCCCACCAGCAGCAGCACCGGCGCCACCGGGCGCCAGGCCTCGCGGCGCTGCGAGAGCGTGCGGCAGCCGGGGTAGAAGGCGATGCCGGCGGCGAAGTCGTGGCGCAGCCCGGCGGGCCGCGCGCGGCTGTCGCGCGAGAGCGACCACAGCACCGTGCCGCCGCCATTCGACCAGCCCATCAGCGCGATCGCGTCGGCGCGCATGTCCGCCCGCGCCTGCAGGAAGGCGAGCGCGGCATAGGCGTCGCGCGCGCGCTCGACGCTCATGCGCACGCGCCGATCGTCGCCCTGGCCGCAGAGGCTGCGCTCGCCGCGCGGCGACAGGCTGTCGAGGTGCAGGACCGCGTAGCCGAGCGCGGCGAGGCGCGCGCCCCAGTCGTCGTCGCGCGCCATCATCGCGCCCGAGGCTGCGCTCGCCGCGCGGCGACAGGCTGTCGAGGTGCAGGACCGCGTAGCCGAGCGCGGCCAGGCGCGCGCCCCAGTCGTCGTCGCGCGCCATCATCGCGCCCGAGGATGCGCGCATGCCGGCGCAGCCATGGAGCAGCACCACCGCGCGATGCGGGCCCGCGCCGCCGGGAAGGCGCAGCAGCGCGTCGAGCTCGGCGGGGCCGCCGGCGTCGCGCTCGGCGGGATGGGCGGGGATGCGCAGCGCGACGGGCTCGGCGGCGCCCGGGCGGGGCGCCATGGCGAGGGCGAGGAGGAGCGGAAGGACGAGGAGGGCGAGCCTGCGCATCCTTCGAGCGGAGCACCGCGCAAGGACGCGCGTCAACGCCGGGCGCGGGCTTGAAAGCGCCACGTGGCCTGCGCATAAGGGCGCGCGTCGAACGGACGAATCGGAGAGGCACTTCCATGAGCGGCGGACACGGCCACCACGACATCGGCAACAAGAAGATCGCGCTGCTGATCGCGATCCTCGCGCTCTGCCTCGCGATCTCCGAGACGCTGGGCAAGAGCGCGCAGACCGCGACGATCCAGCGGAACATCGAGGCCGCGAATCTCTGGGCCTTCTTCCAGGCCAAGACGATCCGCATGACGACGCTGCGCACGGCGGCCGAGGAGATGGAGACGATGTCTCCGGCGATCGCCGACGAGCAGGTCCGCAAGGCGGCCGCGGCGCGCATCGAGGGCTGGAAGCGCAACGCCGCGCGCCTCGACAGCGAGCCGGAGACGCAGGAGGGCCGCAGGGAACTCGTCG
>VGDA01000306.1 GCA_016869915.1 Alphaproteobacteria bacterium | reverse complement strand
CAGGGACGAGGCCGGAAGGGGTCGCGATTGAGCGGCCCCTTTCTTTTTCATAGCCTCGCGGCCGTCCCCAGGGAGCCGACATGGCCGATCCGAGATTCCTGCGCTTCGACACGCTGAGCCTGCATGCCGGCCAGCACCCGGATCCCGTCTTCGGCGCGCGGGCGGTGCCGATCTACCAGACGACGTCCTTCGTCTTCCGCGACGTCGACCACGCGGCCTCGCTGTTCAACCTCGAGCGCGCCGGCCACATCTACAGCCGCATCTCCAACCCGACCGTCGCCGTCCTCGAGGAGCGCGTCGCCGCGCTCGAGGGCGGCGTGGCGGCGATCTGCACGGCGAGCGGCCAGGCGGCGCTGCACCTTGCCGTCGCGACGCTGATGGGGCAGGGCGGGCACATCGTCTCCTCCGCGGCCGTCTATGGCGGCTCGCACAACCTCTTCGCCCACACGCTGCCGCGCTTCGGAATCACCACGAGCTTCGTGCCGCCGCGCGACCTCGACGCCTTCCGCGCCGCGATCCGGCCGGAGACGCGGCTGGTCTTCGCCGAGACGCTCGGCAACCCGGGGCTCGAGGTGCTGGACGTCGCCGCGGTGGCGCAGGTCGCGCACGAGGCGGGCATGCCGCTGATGATCGACAACACCTTCGCCACGCCGGCCCTGTTCCGCCCGATCGAGCACGGCGCGGACATCGTCATGCATTCCGCCACCAAGTGGCTGGGCGGGCATGGCGTGGCGATCGGCGGCGTGCTCGTCGATTCCGGTCGCTTCGACTGGGAGCGCTCCGGGCGCTTCCCCACCCTCACCGAGCCCTATGCGGGCTACCACGGGCTCGACTTCGCCGAGGAATTCGGGCCCGCGGCCTTCGCGATGCGCGCACGCGCGGAGGGCCTGCGCGACTTCGGCGCGGCCATGAGCCCGACCAACGCGTTCCACATCCTGCAGGGCGTCGAGACTCTGCCGATCCGCATGCGCCGCCACGTCGAGAACGCGCAGCACGTCGTCGGCTTCCTCGCTGCGGCGCCCGAGGTCGCCTGGGTCAACCATCCGGGCCTCGCCTCGCATCCCGACCACGCGCTCGCCGCGCGCCTCATGCCGCGCGGCTGCGGCTCGATGGTGAGCTTCGGCATCCGCGGCGGTCGCGCCGCCGGCAAGCGCTTCATCGAGGCGCTGAACGTGTTCTCGCACCTGGCCAATGTCGGCGACGCGAAGTCGCTCGTGATCCATCCCGCCAGCACGACGCACCAGCAGATGGATGCCGCCTCGCTCGCCGCCGCCGGCGTCGGCGAGGAGATGATCCGCGTGTCGGTCGGCCTCGAGGATCCCTCGGACCTGGTCGACGACCTGTCGCAGGCGCTGCGCGTCTCGCAGAAGGGTTGAGCGCGATGGAACTGCGCGTCGACGGACGGACCGCCTTCGCCGCCACGGGCGGACGCGCGCGCGACCCGAGCATCCCCGACGTCGTGCTGCTGCACGGCGCGGGCATGGACCACACCGCGTGGACGCTGCAGGCGCGCTACCTCGCCCATCACGGGCGCAACGTGCTGGCGCTCGACCTTCCGGGCCATGGCAGGTCGCAGGGCGCGCCGCTCGGGTCCATCGCCGACATGGCTGGCTGGGTGCTGCGCGCCCTCGACGCGGTCGGGAGCGACGCAGCCGCGCTCGCCGGCCACTCGATGGGCGCGCTCGTCGCGCTGGCGACGGCGGCCGCCGCGCCTGGTCGCGTGCGGGGGCTCGCGCTCCTCGGCGCGGCGGCGTCGATGCCGGTCCATCCGGACCTGCTGGAGGCGGCGCGCGCGGGCGACCACGCGGCGATCGACCTCGTCGCGTACTGGGGCTTCGGCCGCCGCGCGCAGCTGGGCGGCGCGCAGGCGCCCGGCACCTGGATGCTCGGCGGCGGCATCCGCCTGCTCGAGCGCGACGCGCGCGGCGCGCTCGCGACCGACCTCGCGGCCTGCGCGGCGCATGGCGACGCGCTGGCGCATGCCGCGTCGGTCGCGTGCCCGGCGCTCGTGGTCTCCGGCGCGCAGGACCGCATGACGCCGCCGCGGGGCGGCCGCGCGCTCGCCGCCGCGATACCCGGCGCGCGCTTCGTCGAGATCCCGGCCTGCGGCCACATGATGACGATCGAGCAGCCCGACCTGGCGCTCGACGCGATGAAGGAGGTCCTGTGAGCGCTCGCCGGCCGCCGCCGCGCCGCGCGGAATTCCCGCACGGCATCGAGATCCAGACGCGCTGGATGGACAACGACGCCTACGGGCACGTCAACAACGTCGTCTACTACAGCTACTTCGACACGCTGGTGAACCGCTGGCTGATCGAGCAGGGCGGGCTCGACATCGACCGCGGCCCGGTCATCGGGTTCGCGGCCGAGACCGGCTGCCGCTACCACCGGCCCTTCGCCTATCCGGAGACGATCTTCGCCGCGATGCGCATCGGCCAACTCGGCACGAGCTCGGTGCGCTACGAGCTGGCGCTGTTCGGCGCCGGCGAGGACCTCGCGCGCGCCGACGGGCATTTCGTGCATGTCTTCGTCGAGCGCGCCTCCGGCCGCCCGACGCCGATCCCGCCGCGCATCCGCGACGGGCTGGAGCGGCTGCGCGCGCTCGGCTGAGCGCGCTCAGTCGACCGCGATCGAGACGCTGCCCAGGCCCTCGAGCCTGACCTCGACGCGATCGCCCGGCGCGACCCAGAGCGGCAGCGGCAGGCTCCCCGTCATGACGACCTGGCCCGGCTCGAGGCGCCGCCCGAGCGCGGCGACGCGGTTCGCGAGCCAGGCGAGCGAGCGCATGGGATGGCCGAGGACGTCGGCGCCGCGCCCGGCGACCCGCGTCTCGCCGTTCGCGCGCGTCGTGCCCGCCACCGCGGCGAGGTCGAGGCGTCGCCAGTCCGCGACCGGCTCGCCGAGCACGACGCCGGCATGGAAGAAGAAATCCGCGACCAGCGCCGGCACGCCGAAGCTCCTGAAGTCACCGTAGCGGTCGTCGACGATCTCCGCGGCGGGGAAGATCCGCGCGACGGCGGCGGCGGCCATGGCCTCGTCCACCGGGCCGGCACCGCCCAGCGGCTGGCCGAGCTCCATGGCGATCTCGCATTCGATGCCGAGGCGGCGGAAATCGCCGCTGCGCAGCGTGGCCGAGCGATGGTGGAGCCCCGCGCGATGCATCTCCCCGGCGCAGGGCGCGGGCACGTTGAGCAGCGTCTGCATCGCGGCGGTCGTGGCGCCGACCTTCCATCCGATGCAGGGCCCGAGCCGTGGCGCGAGCAGGTCGCGCAGCGCCGCCTGCATCGCGTATCCGCCCGCCTCGTCTACGGGCTTGAGGTCCGCCGGCATGTCGGCGATGTCGCGGCGGGCGAGGCGGCGCCCGGCGATCCAGGCGGCGCCGCGGGCGATGTCGGTTCCAGGGGCGGTCATGGGACCGAAGAAGGCGGCGAAGCGGCCCCGCGCGTCAAGGCCCGGACGCGAAATCGCCGGGACCCCGCGGTCCCGGCGATCGCTCCTTCGCCAGTCGACTGGTGGCCGGATCAGGCCGCCTGCTGCGCCTCGATCGTCTGCGGCCTGGCCGAGGCGACCTTGATCTGGCGTGGCTTCATCGCCTCGGGGACCTCGCGGACGAGGTCGACATGCAGGAGGCCGTTCGCCAGCTCGGCGCCGCCGACCTTGATGAAGTCGGCCAGCTGGAACCGGCGCTCGAAGGCGCGCCCCGCGATCCCGCGGTAGAGGAAGTGGCGCTCGCCCTCGGCCTGCCTGGGCCTGCCCGTCACGATCAGCGCGTTCTCGTGCTGCGTGATCGAGATGTCCTCGGGGCCGAAGCCGGCGACCGCCATGGTCAGGCGATAGGCGTCCTCGCCGGTCTTCTCGATGTTGTAGGGCGGGTAGCCCTGGCTCTGCTCCGACCCGGTGAGGGCCGAGTCGATGAGCTGGCTCACGCGGTCAAAGCCGATGGCGTTGCGGAAGAGGGGGGAGAAGTCGAAGCCGTTCATGTGATCCTCCTTGAGGAAGCGAGGTCCGGGAACCTCCCATGCGCCCTTGGGCCGCCCGGGGGGCCTTCTGCGCCGCGGGCTCGATCCCCTGATGGGCGATCTCCCCGCGACGACACGCAATTGGTGAACGCCCCCGCGCTTTCAAGCGGCGGCTGGACGCGGCGGCATGACGCATGCGCAGGGCTGCGATGTGGCGCCCGGGCCGGACCAACGGCGCGGCGTGCCCGGAACGAAGAAGGGGCGCCCTTCGGGGGCGCCCCTTCGATCGGTGGCGTCGCGCCGCGGCGCGCGGGCGTCAGCCCTTCGGGGCCTCGGCCTTCTTCGCGCCGAGATTGGCGAAGCGCTTGTTGAACTTCGAGACCTGGCCGCCCGACTTGATCTCGCGGTGCTGGCCGGTCCAAGCCGGGTGGGTCTTCGGGTCGATGTCGAGGCGGAGCACGTCGCCGGCCTTGCCGTAGGTCGAGCGCGTCGTGAACTGCGTGCCGTCCGTCATCACCACGGTGATGTCGTGGTACTCGGGGTGGATGTTGGGCTTCATCGCAACTCTCCAGCGGTCGGCCCGGGCGCGGCCCGGAAAACGGAAGCGCGGGTTTTAGCGAAGCCCGCCCGGCGAATCAAGCCGTTGGCCCCGCCATCGGGAGGATGCGGCGCCCGCCGGGCGGCAGGCTTCGCCCGGCCACCGGGACCATGCTAAAGCCATGTGACACCGACCGGAACGGAGACGACCATGGATGAGCGCGCCTTCGAGGCGCTGGCCGGCGCGACGCTGGACCGGCTCGCCGAACGCCTCGAGGAGGCGCTCGCCGACGACGCCGATGTTGAGCTGCGTGGCGGCATCCTGACGGTCGAGCTCGAGGTAGGCGGCCAGTTCGTGGTCAACCGCCATGCCCCGACGCGGGAGATCTGGCTCTCGAGCCCGGTCTCCGGCGCGTCGCATTTCGCTCGCCGCGGCGAGGCCTGGATCTCGAC
>VGDA01000305.1 GCA_016869915.1 Alphaproteobacteria bacterium | reverse complement strand
GCCGGCGCTGGCGAACAGGTCCTCGAACACGCCGCGCAGGGTGAAGACCGTGGGCCCCGCGTCGACCGCGGTGCCGCCCGCGGGCAGGACCCGCATCTTGCCCCCCGGTGCCGACGCGCGTTCCAGCACGCGCACCGCGATCCCCTGCGACGCCAGGTCGATCGCGCAGGCGAGGCCGCCGACGCCCGCGCCGATCACGATCGTCTGTCCTTCGCGCATCGGGCGATGGTCCGGGGAAGAAACGGGTTGACCCGACTGTCAATCTAGCATGACAATTGTATTGTCCATATAGATAGACAGCCTCTCGCCACGAAAGGACCTGCCATGGACGCGGCCGAACGCATTGAGCGCGCTCTGGAAGGGGCGCTCGCCAGGACCGCCGGGGTCGGCGCACCGCCCAGGCTGGTGGCGGCGTTCAGGCACGCGGTGTTCCCCGGCGGGGCGCGCATCAGGCCGCAGCTGGCCCTCGCGGTGGCCGCCGCGTGCGGGGACCGCAATCCGGCGCTCGCGGACGCGGCTGCGGCGTCGATCGAGCTCCTGCACTGCGCGTCGCTGGTCCATGACGACCTGCCCTGCTTCGACGACGCGGACACGCGCCGCGGGCGACCCTCGGTGCATCGCGCCTTCGGCGAGCCACTGGCGGTGCTTGCCGGCGACGGGCTGATCGTCCTGGCCTTCGAGACGGTGGTGCTCGCGGGCGCGCGCAAGCCGGGGCTGATGGCTTCCCTGCTGAGCGTCGTGGCCCGTGCCGCAGGCGCGCCGAACGGGATCGTCGCCGGCCAGGCATGGGAAAGCGAGCCGGAGATCTCGCTCGCCGCGTACCAGCAGGCCAAGACGGGCGCCCTCTTCGCGGCGGCGACCGTCGCGGGGGCCACGGCGGCCGGCGTGCCGGGCGAATCCTGGCGCATGGTCGGCGAATGCCTTGGCGAGGCCTTCCAGGTGGCCGACGACCTGCTCGACGCCTTCGCCTCGGCCGCCGACGTCGGCAAGCCCGTGGGCCGGGACGCGGCGCTCGGAAGGCCGAACGCGGTGCTGCAGCTCGGTCCCCTCGGTGCTCGGGAGCGCTTCGAGGAACTTGTCGCCGAGTCGGTCGCCTCGGTTCCCGACTGTCCCGGGCGCGATGCGCTTCGCGCGCAGATCGCCGCCAGGGCCGCCCGGCTCCTGCCCAAGGAGGCCGCGCTGAGCGTGGCGTGAGCATCCACTCCAGACGCGACGCGCAGGCGGTACCCCAGGCCTCCGACGGGATCGCCGATCGCGTCCGCGCATGGGCCGTCGCGCTCGTCGGAGACCGGCGGTTTCGGCGACTGGCGACCGCCTTTCCCCTGTCGCGTCCCTTCGCGCGGCGCGAGGCGCGCGCGGTATTCGACCTGTGCGCTGGCTTCGTCTATTCGCAAGTCCTGCTCGCCTGCGTGCGGTTGGGCGTGCTCGACCGCCTGCACGAGAGTCCGCGCACGCCTTCGGACATCGCTTCGGCGACCGGGCTGGAGGTCGTCCAGGCGCAGCGGCTGCTCGACGCGGCCGCCGCGCTCGCGCTCGCGCGCCGCCGGCGCGACGGGCGCTATGCGTTGGCCGCGCGGGGCGCCGTGGTGCGCGGGGATCCCGGCCTCGTCGAGATGGTCGAGCATCACGCGCTCGTCTATCGCGACCTCGCGGATCCGGTGGCGCTGCTGCGCGGCGATGCGACGTCCGCGTCGTTGCGCGGGTACTGGGGCTACGCGCGCGCCGAGGACCCCACTGCGCTCACCGCCGCAGACGTCGCGCCCTATTCGCGGCTCATGTCCCTGTCCCAGCCGCCGGTGGCGGAGGAGATCGTCGCCGCCTATCCGTTCGAGCGCCATGCGCGCGTGCTCGACCTGGGCGGCGGGGAAGGCACCTTCCTGCGCGTCGTCGCGCGGCGCCACCCGGCGCTCGACCTCGAGCTGTTCGACCTGCCGGCGGTCGCCGCGCGCGCGCAAGCCGCCTGCGAAGCGGATGGACTCGCGGCGCGAATCCGGTGCCATGGCGGCGATTTCCGCACCGGGCCGGTGCCGGAGGGCGCGGACCTGGTCACGCTGATCCGCATTCTCCACGATCACGAAGACGACGCGGTCCTTCGGATCCTGGCCGTCGCGCGGGCCGCCCTGGTGCCGGGCGGCACGATACTGATCGGCGAGCCGATGGCCGATGCGCCCGGCGCCGAGGCCGTCGGTGCCGCCTATTTCGGGTTCTATCTCATGGCGATGGGGCAGGGGCGGGCGCGTCGGCCGGCCGAGATCGCGGCGCTGCTCTCGCGCGCCGGCTTCGCGGATTTCGCGCTGCACCCCACCGCGCTGCCGCTGCGCGCAGGCGTGGCGACGGCGCGACTGCGGAAACTGTAAGTCTGCCTTGACAACCAAAAGCGTCCGAATACAGTGACAGCCATCCGGCAAGGGGGCGATAGCAGGCGCTGGCCGATGCCCGCCGGAAGGGGTTCGATGGACACGTTTGCTGTCGTGCTGAGGGAGCCGGGCAGGCTCTTCGTCGATCGCGTCGGGCTCGCGCCGGTGGGCGCGGACGATGTCGTCGTCGACGTCGAGTGGAGCGGCATCAGCACGGGGACCGAGCGGCTGCTGTGGAGTGGGGCGATGCCTGACTTCCCCGGCATGGGCTATCCGCTGGTTCCCGGGTACGAGACTGTCGGCAGGGTCGTGGGCGCCGGAAGCGGCGCGCAGCACCGCGTCGGCGAGCGCGTCTTCGTGCCCGGTGCGCGTTGCTTCGATGGCGTGCGCGCCCTGTTCGGCGGCGCCGCCGGGCGGCTGGTCGCGCCGCAGGCGCGCGCGCATGCGATCGACGAGGCGCTCGGCGAGCGCGGCGTCCTTCTGGCCCTGGCGGCCACTGCGCGACATGCGATGGCCTCGCCCGGTGCGCGGGTTCCCGAACTGATCGTCGGCCATGGGGTGCTTGGCCGCCTGCTCGCGCGCCTCGCTTGCGCCGAAGGCGGCACGCCCACGGTGTGGGAGGCCGACCCGGGCAGGTGCGGCGGCGCCGACGGCTATCGCGTGATCCATCCCGACGCCGACGAGCGCCGCGACTACGCGGCGATCTACGACTGCAGCGGCGATGCCGCGCTGCTCGACCGCCTGATCGGCAGCCTGGCGCCGGGCGGAGAGATCGTACTGGCCGGGTTCTATTCGGCGCCGATCCGCTTCGACTTCGCACCTGCCTTCATGCGCGAGGCGCGGCTGCGCGTCGCTGCGGAGTGGCGCGCGCCCGACCTCGCGGCGGTCGCGACCGCGGTCGCCGACGGGCGCCTGTCGCTCGACGGCCTGGTCACGCATGTCGAGCACGCGGACCGCGCGCCCGGCGCATACCAGGCGGCTTTCACCGAACCCGCCTGCCTGAAGATGGTTCTCGACTGGAGGTATCGTCGATGACGGACGTGATGACCGCCCGCCTTCGCGCGGAGGCGGCGACCCCGCCGGATCCGGTGTCGACGTCGCCGGCCGCGAAGACGACGCAGATAATCGCCATCTACGGCAAGGGCGGGATCGGCAAGAGCTTCACGCTCGCGAACCTGTCCTACTCCATGGCGCAGCTCGGCAAGCGCGTGCTGCTCATCGGCTGCGATCCCAAGAGCGACACGACCTCTCTCCTGTTCGGCGGAAAGGCGTGCCCGACGATCATCGAGACCTCCGCGCGCAAGAAGGCCGCGGGCGAGGCGGTCGCCATCGGCGACGTGTGCTTCAAGCGCGACGGCGTGTTCGCGATGGAACTGGGCGGGCCGGAGGTCGGCCGAGGCTGCGGTGGCAGGGGCATCATCCACGGCTTCGAGCTCCTCGAGAAGCTGGGCTTCCACCAGTGGGGCTTCGACTATGTCCTGCTCGATTTCCTCGGCGACGTCGTGTGCGGCGGGTTCGGCCTGCCGATCGCGCGCGACATGTGCCAGAAGGTGATCGTCGTCGGCTCGAACGACCTGCAGTCCCTCTACGTCGCCAACAACGTCTGCTCGGCGGTCGAGTATTTCCGAAAGCTCGGCGGCAACGTCGGCGTTGCCGGGATGGTCATCAACAAGGACGACGGAACCGGCGAGGCGCACGCCTTCGCCGAGAAGGCGGGCATCCCCGTCCTGGCGTCGATCCCCGCCGACGACGACATCCGCCGCAAGAGCGCCAACTACGAGATCGTCGGCAAGCCCGGCGGCCGCTGGGCGCCGTTGTTCGAATCGCTTGGCGTCCAGGTAGCCGCGGCGCCGCCGCTTCGCCCGACCCCGCTGACGCAGGACGGCCTGCTCGGCCTGTTCAAGGGCGATGCAGTGGGGCGCGGCGTCACGCTCGTCCCCGCGACGATCGAGGACATGTGCGCCGCGGGCACGGTCGAGAAGCCGTCCCTCGAAGTCCTCTACGAGAGCGCCTGACCGTGGACGACGCGCGCCTCGACATCGTCGAGACGCAGGCCGGGAAGCCGGAGGCGTCCGGCTGCCACGGCGGCCGCGAGACCTTGCTGCAGGCCGCGCGCCTGGCGGGAAAGGCCGAGGGTGTCGCCAAGCTGCTGGCCGACTACCCGAAGGGACCGCATGACCAGCCGCAGTCGATGTGCCCGGCCTTCGGGTCGCTGCGGGTGGGGCTGCGCATGCGCCGGGTGGCGACGATCCTCTCCGGTTCGGCATGCTGCGTGTACGGACTGACTTTCACGTCGCATTTCTACGGAGCGCGCCGTTCGGTCGGCTACGTGCCGTTCAATTCCGAGAGCCTCGTGCGCGGCCAGCTCTTCGAGGACATCCGGGACGCGGTCTTCAAGGTCGCGCAGCCCGACGAATACGACGCGGTGGTCGTCATCAATCTCTGCGTGCCGACGGCTTCGGGCGTGCCGCTCGACCTGTTGCCCAAGCAGATCGAAGGCGTGCGCATCATCGGGATCGACGTTCCAGGTTTCGGCGTCCCGACCCATGCCGAGGCCAAGGACGTGCTCGCGGGCGCCATGCTGCGCTATGCACGCCTGGAGGCGGAGGCAGGGCCGGTGCAGCGGCCGCGCAACGCCGGCGGCGA
>VGDA01000304.1 GCA_016869915.1 Alphaproteobacteria bacterium | reverse complement strand
ACGCCGGGCTCGGGCTGGTGCCATGCCTGGACCATCGCGCGCGACGAGCCGCATCCGCTCAACGCCGCCTTCACGCTCGAGCGCTTCCGCGAGGGCCGTATGATCGACGAACGGGGCAACGGCCCCTTCCACTGGATGCACTGACATGCTGCGGATCGACTGCCCGCATTGCGGGCCACGCGACGAGGCCGAGTTCACCTATCGCGGCGACGCCACGGTGGTCCGCCCGGGTCCGGATGCGGGCATCGAGGCCTGGGACGACTACCTCCACCTGCGCGACAACCCGCGCGGCTGGACGGTCGAGTGGTGGCTGCACTCCGCGGGCTGCCGCGCGGTGCTCAAGGTCCGCCGCCACACCGTCACGCACCAGGTCGACGCCGTCGCCGTCGCGGGCGGTCGCCCCGGGACGGACCGCGCATGAGCCAGTCCCGACGCCTTGCCGCCGGCGGCCATGTCGACCGCGCGCGCAGCCTCTCCTTCCGCTTCGACGGCAGGTCCCTCGAGGGCCATCCCGGCGACACGCTCGCCTCCGCGCTGCTCGCCAACGGCGTGCGGCTCGTCGGCCGGTCGTTCAAGTACCATCGCCCGCGCGGCATCTTCTCCGCCGGAGTCGAGGAGCCGAACGCGCTCGTCGAGTTGCGCGAGGGCGCGCGGCGCGAGCCCAACACCCGCGCCACGGTGGTCGAGCTCTTCGACGGGCTGGTCGCCGCCAGCCAGAACCACAGGGGCTCGCTCGCCTTCGACTGGATGGCCGTCAACGGCCTGCTCGCGCCGTGGCTCGGCGCCGGCTTCTACTACAAGACCTTCATGTGGCCGGCCGCGTTCTGGGAGCGCGTCTACGAGCCGCTGATCCGCCGCGCCGCCGGCCTCGGCCGCGCCTCGGGCCTTCCCGACCCCGACCACTACGGCACGATGCACGCCCATTGCGACGTGCTCGTCGTCGGTTCCGGCGCCGCCGGGCTCGCCGCCGCGCGCGCGGCCGGCGCGACGGGCGCGCGGGTGATCCTCGCCGAGCAGGACTTCATGCTCGGCGGCGACCTGCTGAACGAGCCGGGCCTCGAGGACTGGCGCCGCGAGCAGCTCGCCGCGCTTGCGGCCATGCCCGAGCTGCGCCTGCTGCCGCGCACCACGGTCTTCGGCTTCTACGACCACGGCGTGCTCGGCGCGGCCGAGCGCGTCGCCGACCACCTGCCCGAGCCGCCGCCGCATGCGCCCCGCCAGCGCTTCTGGACGATCCGCGCGAAGGAGGTCGTGCTGGCCACGGGCGGCCACGAGCGCCTGGTCGCCTTCCCGGGCAACGACCGGCCCGGCGTCATGCTCGCCGGCGCGGCGCGGACCTATGCGCGCCGCCACGGGGTGCGCGCAGGCGACGCGGTCGTCCTCTTCGCCACCCACGACGCCGCCTACGACGCCGCCTTCGCGATCGCGGAGGCGGGCGCCGCGATCTCAGCGATCGTCGACCCGCGCGAGGACAGCGCGGCGATGCAGCGCGCGCGCGACGCCGGCTTCGACGTGCGCGCGCGCAGCGTCGTCTCCGGCACCACTGGCCGCGCCGGCATCCATGCGATCGAGGTCCGCGCGCGCGATGGCGCGGGCCGCGGCGTCGCGCTGCCGGCCGACCTGCTGATGATCTCCGGCGGCTGGAATCCCGCCGTGCACCTGGCGAGCATGTCGGGCGCGCCGCTGGCCTGGAACGAGGAGTTGCAGTCCTTCCTGCCCGGCGCGCCGGTGCAGCGCGAGCGCAGCGCCGGCGCGTGCCGCGGCGTGAACGGCCACGCCGCCGCCGCGGCCGATGGCGCCGACGCGGGGCGCGCGGCGGCGATCGCCGCGGGCTTCGCGGGCGCCGAGGCCTTCGCCGCTCCCGCGGCGCCGGCACCCGACCACAGGCCCTGGCCGCTCTTCGAGGTCAAGGGTGGCAAGGCCTTCGTCGACATCCAGGACGACGTCACGGCCGACGACATCCGCCTCGCCCATCGCGAGGGCTTCTCGCACGTGGAGCACGCGAAGCGCTACACGACCCATGCCATGGGCACCGACCAGGGCAAGACCGGCGGCATCGTCGGCGCCGCGGTGCTCGCCGAGGCGCGCGGCGAAAAGCTCGAAAAGGTCGGGCTGCCGCGCTTCCGGCCCTACACCTCGCCGGTCGCCTGGGGGACCATGGCTGGCGACGGCGTCGGCGCGCATTTCCAGCCGACGCGGCGCTCGCCGCTGCAGGCCGTGCACGACGCGCTCGGCGCGACGTGGATGGATGCCGGGCTCTGGAAGCGCCCCGCCTGGTACCCGAAGGCCGGCGACGCCGACCTCTGGGCCAGCATCCGGCGCGAGGCCCGCGCGGTGCGCGAGCGCGTCGGGATCTGCGATGTCTCGACGCTGGGCAAGATCGCGGTGGAGGGACCCGACGCCGCGACGTTCCTCGACCGCGTCTATTCCAACACCTTCTCCACGCTACCCGTCGGCCGCGCGCGCTACGGCCTGATGCTGCGCGACGATGGGCTCGTCTTCGACGACGGCACGACCAGCCGGATCGCGGAGCACAGGTTCTTCGTCACCACCACGACCGCGCAGGCCGGCCCGGTCATGCAGCATCTCGAGTTCCACCTCGCGACGGCCTGGCCCGAGCTCGACGTCAGCCTCGCCAGCGTCACCGACCAGTGGGCGGCGATCGCGATCGCGGGGCCGCGCGCGCGCGCCGTCGTCGCCGCGATCGTCGATGGACTCGACGTCTCGAACGAGGCGTTCCCGTTCATGGCCGTCGCGGATTGCCGCGTCGCCGGCGCGCCGGCGCGGCTGTTCCGCATCTCGTTCTCCGGCGAACTCGCCTTCGAGATCGCGATGCCCGCGGGCTTCGCCGCGCATGTGTGGGCGGCGGCGATGGCGGCTGGCGCGGCGCACGGGATCGAGCCCTACGGCCTCGAGGCGCTCGGCCTGCTGCGCATCGAGAAGGGCCACGTCGCCGGGCCCGAGCTCAACGGGCAGACGACTGCGCACGACCTCGGCCTCGGGCGCATGCTCAAGAAGAAGGGCGACTTCATCGGCCGCGCGATGGCGCTGCGCCCGGGCCTCGTCGACCCGTCGCGCCCGCGGCTCGTGGGCCTGCGCGGCGTCGATCCCGGTCGCCCGTTCCGCGCCGGCGCGCATCTCGTCGCGCCGGGCGGCGGGCCGAGCCAGGGCTGGGTCACCAGCGTGACGCATTCCGTGCTCCACCCGGAGGGCTGGATTGGCCTCGCCCTGCTGCGCGACGGCGAGGCGCGCATTGGCACGACGTTGGTCGCCGCGAACCCGTTGATGGGCGAGGAGGCGCAGGTCGCCATCGTCAGCCCGCACATGCACGACCCGGAGAACCAGCGTGTCCGCTCCTGAGCCCGTCCATCCGCTCGCCGGCTTCGCGCAGCCGGGGCGCCATGGCCCCGCCGATGGCCGCGCGCCGCTGCGCGTCGAGCTGCCCGCGCGCGAGATCGTCCAGGTCCTGGTCCGGCGCGGGCGCGACGGCGACCTCGCCGCCGCGCTGCGCCGCGAGTTCGCGCTCGACCCGCCGGCCGCGGGCAAGGCGACCTCGAGCGGCGAGGTCACCGCGACCTGGGTCCAGGCGGGCGGCTGGCATCTCCACGCGCCCCGCGCCGGGGAATGCACGCTCGCGGCGCGCCTCGCCGCTTGCTGCGCCGGCCTCGCCGCGATCGAGGACCAGTCCCATGGCCGGACCACGCTGCGCCTCTCGGGGCCGCGCGCGAGAGAGATCCTCGGGCGCGGCTGCCGGCTCGACCTGCATCCGCGCGCCTTCGGGCCCGGCAGCGCCTCCATGACGCTGGTCGGCCACGTCAACTGCCTCGTCTACCAGGCGGATGGCAGCCCGGCCTTCGAGCTGACGGTCCAGTCGACCCTCGCCGCAAGCTTCCTCGACTGGCTCGTGGAGACGGCCGCGGAGGACGGGGTGGAGATCGCCTGAGGCGCGCTCAGGCCGCCGCCAGCGCGCTCACGCGCGCGACGCCGCCGCGGCTCTCGAGCACGTGGCCGGGCGGCACTTCGCGCCACGCGCCGTCATGCGCGTCGAGCGGCTCGGACATGACGAGGATGCTGCCGCGCCCCGGGCGCATGGCGACCTCGCCGCCCTCCACCTCCACCTCGCCGCCCTCGGCGTAGAAGAGGGTCGGCGGCTTCGCGTCGGTCGACACGCGCAGCGCGCAGAGGCTCGTGCCGTCCGCGAAGGCCGCGGTCATGCGGAAGGGCTCGGCGACGCCCTCGGCGTCCATCACGCCGCGCACCTGCGCGACGCTGCGCGCCAGCGCCGCGGGAGCGTCCTCGAGCAGCCCGTTGCCGATCGCGAGCAGGAAGAAGGCCTCGGAATCCGTGGTGCCGTGCCGGTGTCGGTAGATCTCGCGCGGGATCAGGTTCTCGATCTCGCGCCTGATCCGCTCGTAGCCGCCGACCTGGCCGTTATGCATGAACAGCGCGTTCTCGAAGCGGAAGGGATGGCAGTTCTCGCGGCTGGTCGAGGTGCCGGTCGAGGCGCGGACATGGGCGAGGAAGAGCCGCGAGCGGACCTGCTCGGCGATGCTGCGCAGGTTGGCGTCGTGCCAGGCGGGCATCACGTCGCGGTAGAGGCCGGGAAAGCCGCGCTCTCCGTACCAGCCGAGGCCGAAGCCGTCGCCGTTCGTCGTCGTCGCGCCGAGGCGCGCCGAGAGGCTCTGGCGGATCAGCGAGTTCTGCGGCCGGAACAGCAATTCGTCGATCCTAAGCGGCGCCCCGAGATAGGCGATCCATCGGCACATGGCTTCCTCCCCCCGCGTTTCGTCGGGCCTTCGCGCGAGCGTCGCGGGCGCGATAGCAATCGCGCGCGGGCGGGTCCATGCCCTGGCGCGCCGCGACCCGGCCCCGATGCCTTCGTGCTCCGACCCGGCGCGGCCATCCCGGCCGCACGACCGCTCCCGGCGGTACGCCGGGCCGTGCCGATCCGGTGGCGCCGCCCCGCGATGCCGGGGTAATCAGCGAGGCGGCGCGGCGCGACCCGGGGCGCGCCG
>VGDA01000303.1 GCA_016869915.1 Alphaproteobacteria bacterium | reverse complement strand
AACGGCGTGTCGAAGGCCTATTGCATGACCGGCTGGCGCATCGGCTATGCCGGCGGCCCCGCCGAGCTGATCAAGGCGATGTCGACGATCCAGTCGCAGTCGACCTCGAACCCGTCCTCGATCAGCCAGGCCGCCGCGGTCGAGGCGCTGAACGGCCCGCAGGACTTCATCCCGCGCAACAACGAGGCGTTCAAGCGCCGCCGCGACCTCGTCGTGTCGATGCTCAACCAGGCGCCGGGCATCCACTGCCCGACGCCCGAGGGCGCGTTCTACGTCTACCCGTCCTGCGCCGGGACGATCGGCAGGAAGACCCCGCAGGGCAAGACGATCGAGACCGACACGGACTTCGTCGAGTACCTGCTCGAGGCCGAGGGCGTCGCGGTGGTGCAGGGCACGGCCTTCGGCCTCGCGCCCTATTTCCGCATCTCCTACGCGACCTCGGACGAGGTCCTGCGCGACGCCTGCACCCGCATCCAGCGCGCCTGCGCCGCGCTGCGCTGACGACGGAGGCGCCGGGTCGCCATCGGCGGCCCGGCCTCCGCTGGACCGGCCGTCAGAAGAAGGTGCGCACCGCGCCGACCACGTCGTAGCCGCCATCGACGAGCATCATCGCCTGCCACTTGTCGAAGGTGGTGCAGGGATGGCCCATGCCGAAGGCGACCATGTCGCCGACCGCGAGCGGGCTGGACGCCGGGAGCACGAGATGGCCGTGCTGGTCGTTGAGGCCCTCGATCGCATGGCCCGCGCCGACGGGCTCCGGGCGCTGCATCGCGCCGGGGCGGAACCAGAGCGTCGGCACCGGCCAGCCGGCGTCGGTGCCGATGTCGCGCCGGCCCATCGAGACGATCGCCTTGGTGGCGTCGGGCCGCGACTGCACCCAGGCCCAGACCTCGAGCGCGGGCTCGAGGTCGTGGCGCGGCAGCCCGACCTCACCCGCCGCCTTCATGCGGCGGAACTGCTTCTCGTAGCCCATCGAGTCGTGCGCGATGTAGCAGCCACTGCGGATCACGCGCAGCACGGGCCCGCCGAGGTCGATGCCCGCGAGGCGCCGCGCGACGCGGTCGAAGAAGGCGCTGCCGCCCGCGGTCAGCACGACGGGCGCGCCGCGGCGGAACAGCCCGCGCGCGGCGACGGCGGCCGCCACCGCGGCATAGGTCTCGAGGAACGAATCGACCGCCTCGGTCGTGGCGAGCAGGCCCTCGAAGGCCTCGATGCCCGCCAGCCGCAGTCCCGGCGTGCGCGCCACCGCCTCGGCGACGGCGATCGCCTTGCCGACGTCGCGGCAGCCCGTGCGGCCGCCCGGGTACCCGACCTCGAGCAGCACGTCGATCGCGCGGTCCGTGCCCGCTCGACGCGCGCCGGCGGCGAGCATCTCGACGCCTTCGGGCGAATCCGCGAGCAGGTAGAGCTCGAAGCCGGGATCGGCCTCCAGCGATGCGTAGCAGGCGTCGATCGCGACGCGCCCCATCGGCTGGTTGGCCATCAGCACGCGCCTGGCGCCGAAATGCCGCGCTACCGCCATCTGGTGGATCGTGCCGACCGTGATCGCCCAGGCGCCGTCGCGCAGCTGCAGCGCGAAGAGCTGCGGCGCCATCGTCGTCTTGCCGTGCGGCGCGATCTCCAGCCCGTTGAGCGACAGGAACTCCTTCATCCAGCGGCTGTTGGCGCGCAGCCTGTCGACATGCATCACCGCCGCCGGCAGCGGCAGGTCGCCGCGCAGCAGGTTCCAGCCCTGCCGCCCGACATCGCCGAGGCGCAGCGCGCCGGCGGCGGGCGGGATGCCCTTGACCAGCGGGCCGAGCGGCGTGGCGTCGAGCTCCGCGGCGTTGGCGAGCGGAGCGAAGTCGTTCAGGTCCATGGCGTCGTTCTCCCCGCGTCGAGACTAGGACAGAAGCCATGGCGACCGGAACAAACTCCGGGGCTTGCGCGGCGCCGCGCCCGCGCCCCAACCTGAGCGGCGTGCGCGCGCGCCGCGACGAAGGAGAAGGACGACATGGCACCGGACCTTGCCGCCTGCGAGGCACTCGACCGCGCGGACCCCCTCGCGGTCCATCGCGAGGCCTTCGACCTGCCGGAGGGCGCCGTCTACCTCGACGGCAATTCGCTGGGCGCCCTGCCCCGCGCCACCGCCGCGCGCGTCGCCGACTGCGTGCGGCGCGAATGGGGCCAGGACCTCATCACCAGCTGGAACCGCGCCGACTGGATCGGCCTGCCGCGGCGCGTGGGCGACAAGATCGCGCGCCTCGTCGGCGCCGGGCCCGGCGAGGTCGTGGTCGCGGACTCGACCTCGATCAACGTCTTCAAGGTGCTGTCCGCGGCGCTCGCCCTGCGCCCCGGCCGCAGGACGATCCTCTCGGACACCGGCAACTTCCCGACCGACCTCTACATGGCGCAGGGCCTCTCGCGCCTGCTCGGCGCCGGGCACCACCTGCGCCTCGTCGCGCCGGAGGAGGTGGCCGGGGCTATCGACGCGGATACAGCCGTGGTGATGCTGACCGAGGTCGACTACCGCAGCGGCCGGCGCCACGACATGCGCGCGCTGACCGCCGCGGCGCATCGCGCGGGCGCGCTCGCGATCTGGGACCTCGCGCATTCCGCCGGCGCGCTGCCCGTCGACCTCGCCGGCTGCGAGGCGGATTTCGCGGTCGGCTGCGGCTACAAGTTCCTCAATGGCGGGCCGGGCGCGCCGGCCTTCCTGCATGTCGCGCGCCGCCACCAGGATGGCTTCGCGCAGCCGCTCTCCGGCTGGCTCGGCCACGACGCGCCCTTCGCCTTCGAGGCCGGCTACCGCCCCGCCGCCGGCATCGGCCGCTACGCCTGCGGCACGCCGCCGGTGCTGTCGATGGTGGCGCTGGAATGCGGCGTCGACACCGTGCTCGCCGCCGACATGGCGGCGCTGCGCGCGAAGTCGATGCGGCTGGGCGACCTCTTCGTCGAGCTGGTCGAGGAACGCTGCGCCGGGCACGGCATCGCGCTGGCCTGCCCGCGCGACGCCGCGGCGCGCGGCAGCCAGGTCAGCTTCACGCATCCCGACGGCTACGCGATCGTGCAGGCGCTGGTCGCGCGCGGCGTCATCGGCGACTTCCGCGCGCCCGACGTCATGCGCTTCGGCCTCGCGCCGCTCTACCTGCGCCACGCCGACATCTGGCGCGCGGTCGACGCGCTCGCCGGCATCCTCGCCAGCCGCGCCCACGACGACCCGCGCTTCCGCCGCCGCGCCGCGGTGACCTGAGCCGCGCCGCGCTTGCCGCCCCGCCGCGCGCGGGTCCATTGTCGCGGGCGAGCGCAGGCCAGCGCGCGGGAGAAGCCATGAACGACGCCAGCGGTTCCAACATCCCCGTCCTCGACGCCGAGGAGATCCTGGCCGGCATCCGGCGCTGGGTGGAGATCGAATCCCCCAGCCACGACGCCGCGGCGGTGAACCGCCTCGTCGACACGGTCGAGGGCGACCTGCGCCGCATCGGCGCGAAGGTCGTCCGCACCCCCGGGCGCGACGGCTTCGGCGACGTGCTCGAGGCGCACTCGCCCTGGGGCAACGAGGCGGAGAAGGGGATCCTGATCCTCGGCCATCTCGACACCGTCCACCCGATCGGCGCGCTGGAGACCACGCACAGGTTCAGGCGCGAGGACGACAAGGTCTTCGGCCCCGGCATCTACGACATGAAGGCCGGCAGCTTCATGGGCTTCTACGCGATGCAGCACTTCGTGCGCACGGGCCGCACGACGCCACTGCCCGTGCGCATCATGTACATCCCCGAGGAGGAGGTCGGCAGCCCGACCAGCCGCGTGCGCATCGAGGCCGCCGCGCGCAACGCCAAGTACGTGCTCGTGCTCGAGCCCGCGCGCGATGGCAACAAGTGCGTGACCGCGCGCAAGGGCGTCGGCCGCTTCGTGATGCGGATCACGGGCAAGGCCGCGCATTCCGGCGCGCGGCACGAGGACGGGCGCAGCGCCATCCGCGAGGCGGCGCGGCAGATCCTCGAGATCGAGGCGATGACCGACTACGCGACCGGCGTGACCACCAATGTCGGCCTGGTCTCCGGCGGCAGCGGCGTCAACGTGGTGCCGGCGCATTGCGAGATGGAGATCGACCTGCGCGTGCCGACGGCCGAGCTCGCGGAGAGCATGACCGCGCGCATCCTCGGCCTGCGCGCCCAGGACCCGGACTGCGTCGTCGAGGTGACCGGCGGCATGAACCGCCCGCCCTACGGCAAGGACGAGGGCATCGCGAAGCTCTTCGAGCACGCGCGCGGCCTCGCGCAGGAGATCGGCTACGACCTGCAGGACGTGAAGCTCACCGGCGGCGGCAGCGACGGCAACTTCACCGCCGCGATGGGCGTGCCGACGCTCGACGGGCTCGGCGCCGATGGCCGCGGCCCGCACGCGCTCGACGAGCAGATCCGCTATTCCTCGCTGGTGCCGAACACGCAGCTGATCGTGCGGCTGCTCGAGACGCTGCGCTAGGGGCGCGGCCCCTCGAGCAGGAGCCGCAGCTCCGCGAGCAGCTCGTCCGGGTCGACCGGCTTCAGCAGCATCCGCACGCCCTCGACGCGCGCGAGCGAGCGCGCGGCGTCGGAGCTGTCGCCGCTCAGCAACAGCGCTGGCAGCGCGCGGCCGGCGGCGGCGCGCAGGCGCTGGAGCGCGTCGCCCCCGTTCTCGCCGTCGGCGAGGTACAGGTCGCAGACCACGAGGCCGGGCGCGAAGCCGTCGGCGGCGAGCCGCAGCGCCTCCGCGCCCGTCGCCGCCGCCGCGACGTCGAGGCCGCGCGCGGCGAGCCAGCGGCGCGAGGCCTGGCGCAGGCCCGGATCGTCCTCGAGCAGCAGCACGCGATGCGCGACGGCGAAGGCCGGCACGCGCCGCCGGCGGCGGCCGGCCTCGCCATCGGCGACGGGGAGCGCCGCGCGCGGCATCGAAAGGCGGAAGCGCATGTCGGCGCCTTGCGTCGAGTCGACGGACAGCGCGATGCCGAGCAGGTCGACGAGCCTGCGCACGATGGCGAGGCCAAGCTCGTGCGCCCGCGC
>VGDA01000302.1 GCA_016869915.1 Alphaproteobacteria bacterium | reverse complement strand
ACAGGTTGATCGAGAAGGCATCCTTGGCCTCGCCGCCGCCGTACCACAGGAACATCATCGCGGCGCCCGCGACGCCGCAGTAGAAGGACGACACGGCGAAGGCGAGCAGCTTGGCGCGCAGCAGCCGGATGCCCATGAGCTCGGCCGCGATGTCCATGTCGCGCACCGCCATCCAGGCGCGGCCGACGCGGCCATGGACGATGTTCGAGGCGATCCAGGTGAGCGCGACGACGATCGCGAGGATCGCGTAGTAGCGCGCCAGCGGCGTCGCGCTCGCGCCGACGATCGGTATTCCGAAAACGCTTCGCGAAGGCGCCTCGATCGCGCCGGAGAGGTTGTAGTTGAAGAGCCAGGGAATGCGCACGAAGCACCATTCCAGGAAGAACTGCGCGGCCAGCGTCGCGACCGCGAGGTAGAAGCCCTTGATGCGCAGGCTCGGCAGGCCGAAGACGACACCGATGGCGGCGGAGAAGAAGCCCGAGGCGAGGATCCAGACGAGGATGTTCACCTGTGGGAAGATCGTCGTCAGCTTGTAGCAGGCATAGGCGCCCACGCCCATGAACGCGCCGGTGCCGAGCGAGAGCAGGCCGGTGTAGCCGGTCAGCAGGTTGAGCCCGGTCGCCGCGAGCGAGAAGACCAGGAACGGGACCAGCACCGTGCCGACGACGAAGGAATCGAGGAAGGGCGGCAGCGCGACCGCCGCCGCGAGGATGATCGCGAGCCCGACCCGGTCCTGCCGGATCGGGAAGACGGCCATGTCGGCCTCGTAGCTGGTCTTGAACTGCCCGGCCTCGCGGTAGAACACGGCGCCCGTCCTCCCTCAGATCCGCTCGATGATCTTGTCGCCGAACAGGCCCTGCGGCCGGAACAGCAGGAAGGCAAGCGCGATCAGGTAGGCGAGCCAGCTCTCGATGCCGCTGCCGACGAGCGGCCCCCAGTAGAACTCGCCCATCTTCTCGCCGATGCCGATGATCAGCCCGCCGACGATGGCGCCGGGCACCGAGGTGAAGCCGCCGAGGATCAGCACCGGCAGCGCCTTGAGCGCGATGATCTGCAGCCCGAAGGACACGTCGGAACGCGCCCCCCACATGATGCCGGTCACCAGCGCCACGAGGCCGGCGGTGAACCAGACGATGACCCAGATCTGGTTGAGCGAGATGCCGACCGACAGCGCCGCCTTGTGGCTGTCGGCCACGGCGCGCAGCGCGCGCCCGATGCGCGTGCGCTGGAAGAACACCGCGAGCGCGGCGACCATCAGCCCGGCGATGACGGCCGCGGCGATGTCGAGCTTCTGGAAGGTGACGCGGCCGCCCAGCATCTGCACGTCGATGGCGCCGCGCGGCAGGAAGAGCTCGCCGGTGATCATCGCCTTGGGGCGCCCGCCGAAGATGAACTCGCCGAGCCCGATGATCAGGTAGGTGATCCCGAAGGTCGCCATGAACAGGATGATGTCCGGCTGGTTGACCAGCGGGCGCAGCACGACGCGCTCGATGCTCCAGGCCAGCGCGTACATCACGCCCACGGTGAGGACGAGGGCGAGCGGGGCGGGGACGCCGTTCTCGTGCAGCCCGACCAGCGTGAGGGCCGCGAAGACGACCATGATCCCCTGGGCGAAGTTGAACACGCCCGACGCCTTGAAGATGAGGACGAAGCCCAGCGCGATCAGCGCGTAGAGCACGCCCGCGACCGTGCCCTCCCAGAGGACCTGCACGAGCAGGTCGGGCATGTCGGCCATCTGCACGAAGGGATCGACGAAGACCTGGTAGAGCATCGCGCGCCCCTCAGTGCCCGACGCCGAGATAGGCGTCGATGACCCGCCGGTCCGCCTTCACCTCGGCCGGCGTGCCGTCGGCGATCTTGCGCCCGTAGTCGAGCACGACGACGCGGTCGGAGAGGTCCATCACCACGCCCATGTCGTGCTCGATCAGCGCGATCGTGGTGCCGTACTGCCTGACCACGTCGAGGATGAAGCGGCACATGTCCTCCTTCTCCTCGAGGTTCATTCCCGCCATCGGCTCGTCGAGCAGCAGCAGCTCGGGTTGCATCGCGAGCGCGCGGCCAAGCTCGACGCGCTTCTGCAGCCCGTAGGGCAGGCGGCCGACCGGCGTCTTTCGGATGTGCTCGATCTCCAGGAACTCGATGACGCCCTCGACGAACCTGCGGTGCTCGATCTCCTCGCGCATCGCCGGGCCGTGGCGCCACACCTGCCAGAAGAATGGCACCTTCATCTTCAGCAGCCGCCCGGTCATGATGTTGTCAAGCGTCGACATGCCGCGGAACAGCGCGATGTTCTGGAAGGTGCGCGCGATGCCCTGCTCGGCGGCCTCGTGCGGGCGCATCTGCCGGCGCTCGACGCCGCGATAGGTGATGCGGCCCTGCTGCGGCTGGTAGAAGCCGTTGATGCAGTTGAGCATCGACGACTTGCCCGCGCCGTTGGGCCCGATGATCGCGCGGATCTCGCCCTTGCGCACGTCGAAGGAGACGTCGGTCAGCGCCTTGACGCCGCCGAAGGCGAGCGAGATGCCGTCGACCGACAGCAGCGCCTCCCCGGGGCGCGGCGCGGCGGCGCTCATTCCGCGGCCTCGCGCCGGCCGACGGCGCCGGCGGCGGGCATGTCCCTGACCTCGAGGTCCGCCTCGATGCGGCCCTTGCGGCCGTCCTCGAAGGTGACGTCGGTGGCGATGCGCCCGCGCGCCTCGCCGGCGTAGATCGCCTCGACCAGCGGCGCGTAGCGCTCGGCGATGAAGCCGCGGCGGACCTTGCGCGTGCGCGTGAGCTCGCCGTCGTCGGCGTCGAGTTCCTTGTGCAGCACGATGAAGCGGCGGATCGCCGAGCCGGCCAGCGCGGGGTCCGCGGCGAGGTCGGCGTTCACCCGCGCGACGCAGTCGGCGACCAGGTCCAGGACCTCCGGCCGCGCCGCGAGCTCCTGGTACGAGGCGTAGGCGATGCCGCGGCGCTCCGCCCAGTTGCCGACCGCCTCGAGGTCGATGTTGACGAAGGCCGAGGCGAAGTCGCGGTCGGCGCCGAAGGCGACGGCCTCCCTCACGTAGGCGAAGAACTTGAGCTTGTTCTCGATGTACTTCGGCGCGAAGAGCGCGCCGCCCGTGAGGCGGCCGACGTCCTTCGCGCGGTCGACGATGCGCAGGTGGCCGTCGGCGTCGAAGATGCCGGCGTCGCCGGTGCGCAGCCAGCCATCCGCGGTCTTGGCGTCGCGCGTGGCGTCCTCGTTCTTGTAGTAGAGCTTGAACACGCCGGGGCTGCGGACGAGGACCTCGCCGCTGTCGGCGAGGCGGATCTCGACGCCCGGCGCCGCCGGCCCGACCGTGTCGACCTTGATCTGGCCGTCGGGCTGCAGGCAGATGAAGACGCTCGCCTCGGTCATGCCGTAGAGCTGCTTCAGGTTGAGGCCGAGCGAGCGGTAGAAGGCGAAGAGGTCCGGGCCGATCGCCTCGCCCGCGGTGTAGCCCACGCGCATGCGGCCGAGCCCCAGCACGTTCTTGAGCGGCGCGTAGACCAGCCACTCGCCCAGCCGGTAGAGCAGCCGGTCGGCGGCCCCCACCGGCCTGCCGTCGAGGATGTCGATGCCGACGCGACGCGCGTGGTCCATGAAGAAGCGGTACATCGCGCGCTTGGGCGCGCTCGCGTCCTCCATGCGGATCGTCACCTGCGTCAGCAGGTTCTCGAAGATGCGCGGCGGCGCGAAGAAGAAGGTCGGCCCGATCTCCTTCAGGTCGTTCATGACCGTCGCGCCGGATTCCGGGCAGGCGACGCAGAAGCCGGAGATCAGCGCCTCGCCGTAGGAGAAGACGTGGTCGCCCACCCAGGCCATCGGCAGGTAGGCGAGGATCTCGTCCGCCTCGCCCAGCCGGTCGAAGGCGACGGCGTTGGCGCAGGTGGTCAGCACGTTGTCGTAGGTGAGCATCACGCCCTTGGGCTGGCCCGTCGTGCCCGAGGTGTAGAGCATCACCGCGACGTCGCCGCCCTCGCCTAGCGCGATCTCGCGCTCGACCAGCGCCGGGTCGCGCGCCAGCGCGGCGCGGCCGGCCTCCATCAGCGACGCGAGCGAGCCGATGCGCGCGTGGTCGTAGTCGCGCAGGCCGCGCGGGTCGTCGTAGACGATGCGCTCGAGCGCCGGCGCGCGCGCGCCGACCGCGATCAGCTTGTCGACCTGCTCCTGGTCCTCGGCGATCGCGATGCGCGCCTCGCCATGGCCGAGCACGAAGCCCATCTCCTCGGCGACCGCGTCCTGGTAGACCGGGACGGGGATGGCGCCCAGGCATTGCGCGGCGCAGATCGCGCCGTAGAGCAGCGGGCGGTTGTCGCCGACGATCGCCAGGGTCTGGCCGCGGCCCAGCCCGAGGCCGTGCAGCCCGGCCGCGATGGCGTGGACGTCGTCGCGCCATTCTCGCCAGGTCCAGGTCTGCCAGATGCCGAGGCGCTTCTCGCGGAAGGCCGGCCGGCCGGCGCGCCGGGCCATCGCCGCGTCGAGCAGCTTGGGGAACGTGTCGGCGGCGCTCACGCGCGCCTCCCGGTTCCGGCGTCCTGCGACCAGGTCGGCACCTGTCTCCTCCCGCGCCCCCCGTGGCATGGACGGCCTTCTTCGATGCCGGGGGCGACGCCCGTTGCTACCGCTTGCCCCGGCGGGGGTCAATCGCCGCCCGCGCCCGGCGCGCGCGCCGGGCGGGCTTGGGGTGCAAAAGCGGGCGCGGCCGTGATAGACGGACCCCGCATCCAGGGCCCGGGGCGGGGCGGCCGAGCGCGCGCAGGCGCGGCGGCTCGCCCGGAACCCGCGACCCGTCCGCCCTCCGACCGGGAGACGACCCTTGACCGCCATCGGTACCGACACGCTGAAGACCCGCCGCACCCTCACCATCGACGGCAGGAGCTACGAGTACTTCTCGCTCGCCGCGGCCGAGCAGGCCGGGCTCGCCGGCATCTCGCGCCTGCCCTTCTCGATGAAGGTGCTGCTCGAGAACCTGCTGCGCCACGAGGACGGGCGCTCGGTGACGTTGTACGACCTCAAGGCCGTGGCGGCCTGGGCCGTGGACCG
>VGDA01000301.1 GCA_016869915.1 Alphaproteobacteria bacterium | reverse complement strand
ACAGCGCGGTCATCGCCTCCGGCCCGGGCGGTGGGCGCATCCTCTTCGACCGCGACGCGCGCGCGCCGCGCGGCCAGCTCGCCGCCTATCTCGCCCAGGCCGGGTTCCAGCAGGCGCGGCCGGCCACGATCGGCGGCCTGCCCGCAGCCTCGGGCGCGGGCAGGGTGCGCACGCAGTCTGGCCAGGAGCTGGACGTCTCGGTCGTGCTGGTGGAGGGCGCCGACGCGGTCTGGCGCTTCCGCTTCCTGTCGCCCCCGGAGTCGAGCGCCGCGCTGGGGCCGGATTTCGGCCGGACCGCGCAGTCCTTCCGGCAGATGTCGCCGGCGGAAGCGTCGGCCGCCCGGCCGTTCCGCATCCGCGCGCTGCGCGCAGGCGCCGGAGACACGCAGGAAGGCATGGCGCGGCGCATGGCGGTGGTGGACCTGCCGCTGCGCCGGTTCCAGGTGCTCAACGGGCTGCAGCCCGGCGAGGCCCTGAAGCCGGGGCGCCGCTACAAGGTGATCGCGGACTGAGCGGCGCGCCCCGCGCGCGCGTCAGGCGGGCAGGACGGCGTCGAGCTCCGCGCCGGCGCGACGCTCGAGCGCCGCGCGCAGCTTGCCCATCGCGCGCGCCTCGAGCTGGCGCACGCGCTCCTTGCTGACGCCGAGCTCGCGGCCTAGTTCCTCGAGCGTCACGCCCTCGTCGCGCAGGCGACGCTCGGAGATGATCGTTTGCTCGCGCGGGCTGAGCTCGCCGATCGCCTCCGACAGCCACTTGAGGCGCAAGCGGCGGTCATGCGCCTCCATCGTCGTCGCCTCGGGGCCGGGGCGGTCGTCGACCAGGAAGTCCTGGACCTCGACCTCCTGGTCCTCCCCGACGCCGGCGTTGAGCGACTGGTCGGAGGCCGCGAGGCGTCCCTCCATGTCGGCGACGTCCTTGAGCGTGACGCCGAGCTCGGTGGCGATGCGCTGGCGCTGCTCGGGCGTCAGCTGCGCGGGGCCGGCGCCGTTGTCGATGCGCGCGCGCAGGCGGCGGAGGTTGAAGAACAGCGACTTGTGCGCGGCGGTCGTGCCGGTGCGCACGATCGACCAGTTGCGCAGGATGAAGTCCTGCATCTGCGAGCGGATCCACCACGCCGCGTAGGTCGAGAAGCGGACCTCGCGCTCCGGCTCGAAGCGCGCCGCGGCGTGCATAAGGCCGAGATTGCCCTCCTGGATCAGGTCGCCGAAGGGCAGGCCGTAGTGGCGGAAGCGGGTCGCCGTCGCGATCACGAGGCGCGTATAGGCGTTGATCAGTTCGTGCAGCGCGGTCTGGTCGCCGGTCTCGCGCCACGAGCGGGCGAGCTCGAACTCGCGCTCGCGCGTCAGGAGCGCGCGTTTCATGGCGCCGCGCACGAAGTTCAGGGTAGCTCCGTGGATGGCATCGTCGGCGTGCGCCATGGCCTTGCCCCTCGACCTTGTTGTCCACTTATTACGGGCTGTTCGTCCCAGCGGATCACTCGGGGTTCCCCCCAGCCGGAGGAGGGACGAGGATCAGGCCTCGATGCGGTCGACGACCTCCCCCTGGGCGCTCAGGCAGAGCGCGGTCAGCGCGCCGCCGAAGCCGCAGCCGGAGTCGGCCGTCACGGCGAAGGGCGTCTCGACGGTCCCGCCATGGGCGGGGTCGTAGCCGCGGACCACGCGGTCGAACTCGCCGAATGGCCGGTCCCAGCGCCCGAAGCCCGGCGCCCCCCACCAGAGCGTGTCGCCCTGGCTGGCCAGCGGGCGGCTCGGGTCGACCCCGGCATGGACGAGCAGGACCCGCGACTCCTCGTCGTAGGCGGCGCGGCGCAGGGCGGAGAGGAAGTCGCGATGGCCGGGCCGGGTGGCGATCGCGCCGCGGACGCTCGAGGTCCAGCGCGAGAGCGAGAGCGTGCCGTCGCGCGCGGCGGCGAGGCCCCGGCGCGGGTCGAGGCCGTAGGCGGCCAGGGTCGCGCCGAGGCCCTGGCCGAGCATCCAGTCGAGGACCTCGCGCGGGTTCACGGCGAACTGCACCTGCAGCAGCTTCTGCCACATCTCCTCCTGGCCGCCGCGCAGGAAGACGATATCGGCGGCGAAGATCCCGGGAAGGGCGAGCGCGCGGCGCCGGAAGTCGAGCAGTTCCTCGACCGTGCCGGCCACGTCGGGGCCGCGGCCGAGATAGTTGCCCAGGTAGACGATGCGGTCGCCGGGCAGGACGAGGCGCTCGGCCAGCCTGTCGTGGAGCGCGGCGAGGCGCGCGGCCTCGCCATGTATCGCCCCGACCGCCCAGATCCGGCGCACCTTCCTGAGGATGGCGAATTTCTGCGACTCGATCATTGCTGCGATGCAAATTCGCAGCGCGCGCCACGGGCGCGCAAGCGCCGCCCGCGACGCCCGTCGCGGGCGCGCAGGCGTCAGGCGGCCTTGAGCATGGCCTCGAGGCGCTGGGTGGCGACGTCCTCGGCGATCTTCTCCACCGCCGCGAACTCGCGCGACAGGCGGTCGAGCGCGGCTTGGTACATCTGGCGCTCGCTGAAGGACTGGTCCGGCTGGCCGGCGTTGCGGTGCAGGTCGCGCACCACCTCGGCGATCTGGCGCGGGTCGCCCGAGTTGATCTTCGCCTCGTATTCCTGCGCGCGGCGCGACCACATCGTGCGCTTGATGCGCGAGCGGCCCTTGAGCGTCAGCAGCGCGGTCTGCATCTCCTTCTTGGTCGACAGCTTGCGCAGCCCCGATGTCTTCGCCTTGGCGACGGGCACGCGCAGCGTCATCCGGTCCTTCTCGAACTGGATGACGAGGAGGTTGAGCTTCTGGCCCGCGATCTCCTGGGCCTCGATGCCGGTGATCCGGCCCACGCCGTGGGTCGGGTAGACGACGAGGTCCTCGACCTCGAAACCGATGTCCATCGTGTCCTTCGCTGGCTTGCGCATCGACAGCTGCACTCCGTTGCCTCTGTGTCCTCGCGTCTTCCGGGAACCCACCCGGAACTGGAAATGGAGCTTGCGCGGGAGCCGACGCCCTGGGGAGTCGTCCCGCCTGCCCGGCCGCAAGGAAGCCGTGCGTCGCCACTCACCGGACGACGGGCGGGTCCCTATCACATCCGGGGCCGGAAATAAACGCCCGGCGCGCCCTAAGGCGCTGAAAATTCAGGATAACCACAGGCCCCGACGGGCCTGCAGGGGCTCAGCGCGAGCCTGGTTCGGCCTTGAAATGCTTGGCGAATTTGTCCGGGACGCCCTTCCACTGGTCGGCGTCCTCGGGGGCGTCGCCCTTGCGGGTGATGTTCGGCCAGGACTCGGCGTATTCCTTGTTGACCGCCAGCCACTTCTCGGCGCCGGGATCGGTGTCCGGGATGATCGCCTCCGCCGGGCACTCGGGCTCGCAGACGCCGCAGTCGATGCATTCCTCGGGCTTGATCACCAGCATGTTGGCGCCCTCGTAGAAGCAGTCGACCGGACAGACCTCCACGCAGTCCATGTACTTGCACCTGATGCATGCCTCGGTGACGACATAGGCCATGGGAACACTCGCCTCTGGAAGCTCAGCCAGGAATTACCGGGGCGCGGTGGGTAGCATGGCCCCCACACCCTCGCAACCCGTTCAGGTCCTGCCCCTGCGGCGCCGCGCGATGGCTATGTTGAGGCCCTCGACGAGCACCGAGAAGGCCATCGCGAAGTACAGGTAGCCCTTGGGGACGTGGAACTCCATGCCCTCGGCCACCAGCGCGAAGCCGATCAGCATGACGAAGGCCAGCGCCAGCATCTTGACGCTCGGGTGGGCGTGGATGAAGCGCACGATCGGCCCGGAGGCGACCAGCATCACGATCACCGCGATGATGACGGCCGCGGACATCACCCAGAGCTCGTTGGCCATCCCGACCGCGGTGATGACGGAGTCGAACGAGAAGACGATGTCGAGCAGAACGATCTGGGCGATGGCGCTGCGGAAGGAGCCGACGCGCCGCGGGTTGTCCTCGCTCGCCGACGCTTCCTCCATCGCCTCGTGGATCTCCCGCGTCGCCTTGACGATCAGGAACAGGCCGCCGGCCAGCATGATCAGGTCGCGGCCGGAGAAGGGCTGCCCGAAGACGTGGAACAGGGGCGCCGTCAGGCTCGCGAGCCAGGACAGCGAGAAGAGCAGGAGCAGGCGCGTGATCAGCGCCAGCGCGAGTCCGATGACGCGCGCGCGGTCGCGCTGGTGCTCCGGCAGAGCGTTGGAGATGATCGCGATGATGACGATGTTGTCGATCCCGAGGACGATCTCGAGCGCGGTCAGGGTGAAGAGGCTGGCGAGGTTCTCGGCGGTGAAGACGATGTCGAACATCTGGCTCTCATCTGCGGTTGCGGTGCACCAGCCGGGCGATCGCCTCGACGATGACCACCGCGACGGCGGCGGCGATGATCGGGCCGACTGTGTGAAGTAGGGGAGCGTGGAGGTCTGTCCAGCCCGAGACGCTCTGGTCGCCCAGCGCCTTCTGGCCCGACGTGTAGCCTAGCAGGCTGGCGGCGAGCGTGGCGAGCCACGGGGCGCGGGCGGCGAGCAGCGCGCCGAGCGTCGCGAGCAGCGCGCGCCCGCCGAAGACGGCGGCGGGCGCGGCGATCGCCTCTGCCGCGGAACCCGGCCCGGGGATGGGCTTGCGGCCGGCCATCTGGCCGGCCACGACCACGGCGATTGCCCCGATGGCGGGGGCTACGTAGTGCAGCCAGTGCGCATGGGCGTCGACCCAGGCTTCCCAGAGCTTGTCCGCGACGATCACCTCGCCGGCGATGAAGCCCACGAGCGCCGCGCCCAGCGTGACGATGACCGGGAAGCGCTGGATCAGCTTCAGCAGGACCGTCGCGCCGAACACGACCAGGGGCACGGAGATGACGAGGCCCAGCACGAGGAGCAGCGTGTCGCCCTTCGCCGCGCGGGCGACCGCGATGACGTTGTCGAGGCTCATCACCGCGTTGGCGACCAGGACCGTGCGCACGGCGACCCAGAGATGGTTCGAGGCCGTGACGTCGCCCTCGCCCTCGTTGTCCTCGGCCAGGAGCTTCCAGCCGATCCACAGCAGTAGGCCGCCGCCGATCACGCC
>VGDA01000300.1 GCA_016869915.1 Alphaproteobacteria bacterium | reverse complement strand
CGCTGCGGTTGCGGCGTCGCGCCCGGGCAGGTGGTCGTGTTCGACATGCGCCACCGCGTCAAGCCGGAAAAGTCGACCGCGCCGCTGTGCATGCACCTGCTCGCGCCCGTGCTGGCGATCTTCTACATGACCTTCGACCGGGCCGCGGACGGCCTCAACCCGGTCACCAGCATCTGGCGCTTCTTCGACTGCCTCGACACCGGCGAGGACCTCGGGCGCGAGAAGGCGCGCGCGCGCGTCTACCTGCGCACGTCCGACACCCACCAGCCGGTCATGATGCGCGACCTGCCGCCGCGCGCCGAGCTCGACGTCTGACGCCGGCGCGCCGCCGGCTCATGCGGGCGAGGGGAGTTCGCGCAGGACCTCGTGCGTGGCGGCGTCGCGCAGGTGCAGCTTCACGGTCACCTTGCCCATGCCGCCGTGGTCGATGCCGAGGTCGTAGCAGTCGAAGTTCCGCCAGCGCGGGCTGATCGGATGGAGCCCCTCGGCAGCGCGGTCCATCGCCATCAGCAGCCCGGGCTGGATCCGCGCGAGGATGCCGAGGCAGAGATTTGCCGTCGACTTCTCCGCCTTGATCACGCCCTTCATGTCGAAGACGAAGACCTGCCCCGCCTGGATGAAGTTGGCGCAATGGATCGCCGAGGTGACCTCGGCAACGATCTCGTGGCGATCGCCCGCCCCGGCGCATTGCGGCGCGCCTGCCATGTCGCTCTGCATGGCGTGGAAACTGGCAGCGTCGCCGACGACGCGCAACCGCCGCGCGCGTCCCCGGCGCGCGGCGCCGCCGGCCCGCCATGCATGTTGCGCGAGGCACGGTGCGCCGACATTATGCCCGCCGTCCCGCGCCGGGGCCCTGGCCCCGGCGCGGGATGACCCGTGTCCCGGGCATTCCATCCAGCAGCAAGAGGCGAGCATCGATGTCCGAGGGCGGCATGAGGCCGAGGACCGCCGTCGACCGGGTGTTCTGGCTTTCCGGCGCGTTCCTGATGCTCGCGATGACCGGTACGATGCTCTACGCAGTGGCCGCGCGCTACTTCTTCAACCGGCCGCCGCTCTGGTCCGAGGACGTGCCCCGCACGCTCTTCGTGTGGATGGTCTTCGCCACCCTCGGCCTCGCGATCAAGCTGGGCCTGAACATCCGCGTGACGAGCCTCGTCGACGCGATGCCCCGGCCCGTGCGCCTCGCCAACGAGGCGGTCATGCACGTCCTCGTCCTCGCGATGATCGGCGTGCTGGCCTGGTTCACGCTGCCCCTGCTCAGGCTCAAGTGGGGGACGACGATGCTCTCGACGGGCTGGAGCGAGGCGGTGCTCGTGATCCCGATGCTCGGCGGGCTTGGGATCGCGGCCATCTACCAGGCGCGCCGGTTGCTCGGCGTCCTGCGCGCGATGCGCACGGGCGGCGACGTCCGCGAGGCGCAGCAGTCCGGCGCGGGGATGGGCTGAGCCATGCTGCTCGCCACGCTCATCTTCCTGCTCGTCGCCTTCATCATGCTGGGCATGGAGGTGGCCTGGGCGATCGGCTTCGCCTGCCTCAGCTACCTCGTCCTCTCCGACGTCCTCCTCGACGACGCCAACTACGTGAGCTTCCCGCTCTACGTCTTCGACGGCGTCGACAGCTTCGCGCTGCTCGCGATCCCGCTCTTCCTCTTCGCGGGCGAGCTGATGACCGAGGCCGGCGTCACGCACAGGCTGGTGCGCGTCGCCTCGGCCTTCGTCGGGCACGTCCGGGGCGGGCTGGCGAACGTGGGCGTGGTGTCGAACTACGCCATGGCCGGGATCTCCGGCTCGGCGATCGCGGACGCGGCCGCCACCGGCACCGTCCTCATCCCCCAGATGACGAAGCGCGGCTATCCCATCGGCTTCTCCTGCGCCGTGATCGCCGCCGCCTCCACGGTCGGCCCCATCGTCCCGCCCTCGATCTCGTTCGTGCTGATCGGCGCGATCATGAACCTGTCGGTGGGCAAGCTCTTCCTCGCGGGGATCATCCCCGGCACGCTGATGAGCCTGTCCATGTTCGCGATCACGTGGTGGATCGCGCGCGGTCGCGGCTACCCGGTCGAGCCGCGCGCCGACTGGGGCGAGAGGCGCGCCGCCATCCTCGCCGCGATCCTGCCGCTCGCCGCGCCGCTGGTGGTGGTGCGCGCCATGGCGAGCGGGGTCGCCACGCCGACCGAGGCGGCCGCGATCCTCGTCGGCTACGTCATGCTGCTCGGCCTGCTGGTGTTCCGGACGTTGTCGCTGCGCACGATCGTCGACTGCGCCGCGCGCGCCGCGCTCGTCACCTCGATCATCATGCTGACGGTCGGCATGGCGCAGATGTTCTCCGCACTCTCGGTCCTGGAGCGCTTCGGCGAGCTCGTGACCTCGGCGATGCTCGCCATCTCCGGCAACGTCAACGTTCTGCTGCTGCTCTTCAACGTGCTGCTCCTCGCGCTCGGCACGTTCATGGAGCCGCTGCCGCTGATGCTCGTCCTCGGGCCGATCGTCTTTCCCATGTTCACCGAGCTCGGCGTCGACCCGATCCACCTCGCCGTGATCTTCGTCATCAACGTGGTGCTCGGGCTGGTGACGCCCCCGGTCGGGCTGATCCTCAACGTCGTCGGGCTGATCGCCAGGGTCGACCCCATGGCTGTCTTCAAGGACATGATGCCCTATCTCTATGTCCTGTTCGCCGTCCTGCTGCTCATCACCTACGTACCCGGCCTGTCGCTCTGGCTTCCCAAACTTCTGATGGACTGACAAGGTCGGCAGGACCCTTTCCAGACTGGCTTCAACCCCAAGGGAGAAAACAATGGCCTTCGTTTCCCGCCGCTCCGTCCTCGCCTCGGCCGCGGCCGCAGGCGTCGCCGGCCATGGCCTCGCCGCCTCGGCGCAGGGCCGGGTCGTCAACCTGAAGTTCGGCAACGCCGGCAACCCGCAGACGATCTCGAACCAGTTCAACGTCAAGCTCTGGAACGAGGTCGCCAAGCGGACCAATGGCGGCATCAAGGTCGAGATCTTCGCCGGCACGCTCGGCGGCGAGCAGCGCCTGCTCGAGGGCATGGCCCTCGGCACGATCGACGTCTACAACGGCGCCTACACCGGAACCCGCGAGTTCGACATCTTCTACTCGCCGGGCTTCTTCCGCGACGCCGGCCACTCCAAGCGCGTCATGCAGAGCCAGATCGGCGCGCAGGCCGCCGAGGTGCTCGAGAAGCGCTACCAGGCCCGCCTGCTCGGCATCGGCCGCCTCGGCCCCTGGGTCCTGTCGACCAAGAAGAAGATCACCTCGCTCGAGGAGATCAAGGGCATGAAGCTGCGCGCGCCGCAGATCGAGGGCATGGTCGAGGCGCTCAAGTTCCTCGGCGCGAACCCGACCCCGATCGCCTTCAACGAGATCTACCTCGCGCTGCAGAACGGCACGGTCGACGGCTTCGTGTCGGCGCTCAACCCGTCGGTCGCGGGCAAGTTCTACGAGGTGTCCAAGTTCGTCCTGTCGAACCCGTTCGGCGAAGGCCTCGACAAGGAGGCGATCTCCACCCGCGCCTGGCGCCGCCTCAACGAGCAGCAGCAGCGCATCGTGCTGCAGACCTTCGAGGAGATGGAGGCGACCGATTACTTCCAGGCCGGCGTCAACGCGATCACGACGGACCTCGCCACGTGGCGGCGCTTCAACGGCGACGACTCCGTCGTCACCATCGACCAGGCCGAGATCACGAGGCGCATGGAGCCGCTCAACAAGCGCCTCGCCGAGGAGGTCTACGGCGCCGGCGCCTGGGACCGCATCCGGGCGCTCTGACGACGGGCGGGGAAGGCGGCGGTCGCCGCCGCCTTCCCCCTTCGGGAAGAGGGACGGACGGGGGATTGACGCAATGGGCGACGCGAAGTCCAGGCCAGAGCAGACCTTCTTCGCGGATCCGGCGATCGACCGGGTCCTCGGGGTCGTGATGGCGCTGGCCGGCGAGGTCTACGTCCTGCGGGACCGCGTGCGCTGCATGGAGGCGCTGCTGGTCAGGCAGGGCGCGCTGGCGGAGGGGTCGCTCGACGCCTTCGCACCGACCGCGGAGCAGGCCGAGGCCTCCGCGGCGGACCGCGACGCCTTCGTCGCGCACCTGATGGACAACCTGCTCGGCACGCAGTCGGCCCGCGGCCCGCTCTGAGGCGGCGCCAGCGAGGGCCAGATCGGGAGATGGCGATGTCCGGGACGACGGATCCGGTGTGGCAGGCGCGCGTGGACCTCGCGGCCGCCCATCGCATGGCGGTGATGCACGGCTTCAACGAGGGCATCTGCAACCACTTCACGATGAACGTGCCGGGGCGTCCCGGGCACTTCCTCGCCATCCCCTACGGCCTGCACTGGGCCGAGGTGAAGGCGAGCGACTTCCTCGTCTGCGACTACGAGGGACGGGTCGTCGAGGGCGAGGGCGAGATCGAGCTGACCGCGTGGTGCATCCATGCGCCGCTCCACCGGCTCAAGCCGCAGGCCGAGGTGCTGCTGCACACGCACATGCCATTCGCGACGACGCTGACCCTGCTGCAGGACCAGCGGCTCGAGCCGATCGGCCAGTCCGCGGCCATCCTCGCGCCGATGATCTGCTACGACGAGGACTACACCGGCCTCGCGCACGACCCTTCGGAGGGCGAGCGGCTCGCGACGAAGCTCGAGGACGGCAAGACGATCATGTTCATGGCGAGCCATGGCGTGATGGTCGCCGGCCGCACGCTCGCCGAGGCCTATGACCGGCTCTACTACCTCGAGCGCGCCTGCCAGACCCAGGTCTACGCCTACATGACCGGCCAGCCGCGCCGGCGGGTGCGCCAGGACGTGATGGCGACGTTGCGCAGGCAGGTGGAGTTCGGCCTCGATGGCGGCGGCGTCGCTCCTGCGGGCGCGAGCCCCGCGCAGCGCCATTTCGACGCGCTCAAGCGCGTGCTGCTGCGCCGCGGCGAGGACGACTTCGCGGCCTGAGGCCCGCCCGCGGCCTCAGAGCCGATCCGAGAAGTTCCGATTCAGTTGCATGGATTTGGTCGCGCGAGGCGACGGAGCATGATGCGGATCATGGCGAGGCGGACGAAGGCGGCCACGGTCCGCGCATGGC
>VGDA01000299.1 GCA_016869915.1 Alphaproteobacteria bacterium | reverse complement strand
CAGGTCGACTGGATCGAGGCGCCGGCGCCAGATGCCGTGCCGGTACTCAGGTCCGGGGGCTTCCAGATCGTCAACAACGCCTATCCCCACAACTGGACCTGGCATCTCAGCCGGGCCGAGGGATCGCCGTGGAACGACCTGCGCGTGCGCATGGCGGCCAATCTGGCGGTCGACCGCATGGCGATGCGCGAGCTGCTCGGCGGCCTGATGCTGCCGGCCGAGGGCTTCATGCCGCCCGGCCACACCTGGTTCGGCAACCCCAGCTTCAAGGTCAGGCACGATCCGGCGGAGGCGCGGCGCCTGCTCGCCGAGGCCGGCTTCGGTCTGCAGCGGCCGCTGGTAACCAAGATCCTGATCGCGCCCTCCGGCTCGGGCCAGATGCAGCCGCTGCCGATGAACGAGATGCTCCAGCAGAACCTCGCGGATGTCGGCATCAAGGTCGACTTCGAGGTCGTGGAGTGGAACACGCTGATCAACATCTGGCGCGCCGGCGCCCGGCACGAATCCTCGCGAGGCTCGACCGGGATGAACTACAGCTACTTCATCCAGGATCCGTTCACCAGGTTCGTCCGGCACCTGCAATGCGACCTGCAGCCGCCCGCCGGGACGAACTGGGGCCATTACTGCGACCCCGCGATGGACAGGCTCTTCGCCGAGATCCGCGACACGTTCGATCCCGCGGCCCAGACGCGCGTCCTCCAGCGCGTCCACGAGAAATACGTCGACGAGGCGCTGTTCCTGATGGTCGCTCACGACGTCAACGCACGCGCGATGAGCCCGCGCGTCCGCGGGTTCGTCCAGGCGCAGAACTGGTTCCAGGATTTCTCGCCGGTATTCATGGCGCCACGCTGACGCCGGTCGACCGGCGGCGGTCAGCGCCTGACGCGCAGGGGCGATCCGGCGGCGGCGAAGCGGGCGTCGATCGCGTCGAGGTCGACCAGCCCCGCCGGGTCGGCCTTGCGCGGCTGCGTGGCGAGGCCGGGCGCGCGGTCGCGACGCCAGGTCGCCAGCAGGCGCTCCAGCTCGTCCAGCGGCCGCGCATGGTCGTCGGCGCGGATGCAGAGGTCGGGGAAGTCCTCGGTCGTGACGAGTCGCAGCGCCGCCGATTGCTGGCCGCGCGCGTCGCCTCCCGCGCGCTGCCCCGCCTGCATCGCGGCGAGCAGCCGGGCAGGGACGTCGCCGTCGCGATCCGCCATCCACGTCGCCAGCGTGTCGTCGACCACCGAGGGTCCCGCCAGCATGTTGCCCGCGACGCTGGCGGACGGGCCTTCGGCGTGGCCGCACCACATCACGCAGTTGGCACCGGTCCAGGCGGCGACGCGCCCGTGGCGGTCGATGGCGTGGACCTGGCGCAGGCCGCGCCCCTCGTCGCCCGCGACCGCGCCGCGTATCGCCTGCTCCGGCGACAGCCCGCGCGCCATCGCGTCGAGGATCGCGGGGCCGAGATAGCGGTTCGAGAAGGATTGCGATGCCACCGCGCCGACGCCCGCGCGCAGGTGCGGGACGCTGGCGCCGACGGCGAAGTTGCAGGTGGCGACGGCGCAGGCGAAGGCGCCGGTCGCCGCATCATGGACGAGGATGGACCAGGTCATCTCCGCGCCGGCCCGCCCGCCACCCGCGCGCTCAGACCCGCCCGTGGCAGTGCTTGTACTTCCTGCCTGAGCCGCAGGGGCAGGCGGCGTTGCGCGCGACCTTGCCCCAGGTGGATGGATCGCGCGGGTCGGCCGCGACGCCGGCGCGCTGGCGTGGCTGGGCGTCGCCCTCGGCCTGGTCCTCGCCGGCGAGGGCCGGGTCGATGCTGGTCTCGCGCAGCCGCGAGAAATCGGGGGCCGGCGGCTCCTGGAGCAGCGGGTCGACCGGCTCCTCGCTGCGGACCTGCAGCCGCGCGAGGATCTGCGTCGTGCTCTCGCGCACCTGCCCGAGCATGCCCTCGAAGAGCTCGAAGGCCTCCTTCTTGTACTCGTTGAGCGGGTCGCGCTGCGCGTAGCCGCGCAGGTGGATGCCCTGGCGCAGGTGGTCGAGGTTGAGCAGGTGCTCCTTCCAGTGCTGGTCGAGCACCTGGAGCAGGATCGACTTCTCCGCCATCCGCATCAGCTCGACGCCGAAATTCGCCGTCTTCTCCGCCATGTGGCGGTCGACCGCGTCGGAGACGCGGGTGCGGATCTCCTCCTCCGCGATGCCCTCCTCCTTCGCCCACTCGGCGACCGGGAGGTCGAGCCCGAAGATGCGCTGGATGCCGTCCTGCAGCGTGGCCGTGTCCCACTGCTCGGCGTAGGCGTTCTCGGGGATGCAGCGCTCGATCATCTCCGCCACCGTCTCGTGGCGGTACTCGGCTACTCGCTCGGCGACGTCCTCGGCGCGCATGAGGTCGCGGCGCTGCTCGTAGATGACCTTGCGCTGGTCGTTCATCACGTCGTCGAAGCGCAGAAGCTGCTTGCGGATCTCGAAGTTCCGCGCCTCGACCTTCTGCTGCGCCTTCTCCAGCGCCTTGTTGATCCACGGATGGACGATGGCCTCGCCCTCCTTGAGGCCGAGCTTGACCAGCATCGTCTCCATGCGCTGCGACCCGAAGATGCGCATCAGGTCGTCGTCGAGGCTGAGGAAGAACTTCGACGCGCCGGGGTCGCCCTGGCGGCCGGAGCGGCCGCGCAGCTGGTTGTCGATGCGGCGGCTCTCGTGGCGCTCGGTGCCGACGACGTAGAGGCCGCCGGCCTTCAGCACGACCTCGCGCGCGGCGGCGACCTCGTCGCGGATCGCGGCGACGCGCACCTCGCGCGCGGCCGGGTCGATGACGTCGGCGAGCTCGTGGCGCACGCGCATGTCGAGGTTGCCGCCCAGCTGGATGTCGGTGCCGCGGCCGGCCATGTTCGTCGCGATCGTCACCGCGCCGGGCTTGCCGGCCTGCGAGATGATCTGCGCCTCCTGCTCGTGGAAGCGCGCGTTGAGCACGGCGTGCGGGATGTCCTTCTTCCTGAGCTCTGCGGAGAGCGTCTCCGACTTCTCGATCGACACCGTGCCGACCAGAACGGGCTGCTGGCGCCCGCGGCACTCCTCGACGAGCGCCACGATCGCGGCGTTCTTCTCGCGCATCGTGCGGTAGACCTCGTCGTCCTCGTCCTTGCGCGCGACGCCGACGTTGGTCGGGATCTCGACGACCTCGAGCTTGTAGATCTCGGCGAACTCGGTGGCCTCGGTCATCGCCGTGCCGGTCATGCCCGCGAGCTTCGGGTACATGCGGAAGAGGTTCTGGTAGGTGATCGAGGCCAGGGTCTGGTTCTCGGTCTGGACCTCGACGTGCTCCTTGGCCTCGAGCGCCTGGTGCAGGCCCTCGGAGTAGCGGCGGCCCTCCATCATGCGGCCGGTGAACTCGTCGATGATGACGACCTTGCCGTCCTTGACGATGTAGTCGACGTCGCGCGTGAAGAGCTTGTGCGCGCGCAGCGCCTGGTTCGCGTGGTGGACGAGGCCGACGTTGGCGAGGTCGTAGAGGCCGCCCTGGCGCAGGATCCCGGCCTCGCGCATCAGTCGCTCGATCTTCTCGGCGCCGGCCTCGGTGAAGTTCACCGTGCGCTGCTTCTCGTCCTTCTCGAAGTCCTCGGCGGCGAGCGAGGGGACCAGGCGGTCGACGAGGTTGTACTCGTCGCCGAGGTCCTCGCTGGGCCCGGAGATGATGAGCGGGGTGCGGGCCTCGTCGACCAGGATCGAGTCGACCTCGTCGACGATCGCGTAGTTGAAGGGACGGTGGCTCATCTGGTCGAGCCGGAACTTCATGTTGTCGCGCAGGTAGTCGAAGCCGAGCTCCGAGTTCATCGCGTAGGTGACGTCGCAGGCATAGGCCGCGCGGCGCTCCTCGTCCGTCATGCCGTGCACGACGACGCCGACGGACAGGCCAAGGAACCCGTAGACCTGGCCCATCCACGCCGCGTCGCGGCGGGCGAGGTAGTCGTTCACGGTGACGACGTGGACGCCCTTGCCCGAGAGCGCGTTGAGGTAGACGGGCAGGGTCGCGACGAGTGTCTTGCCCTCGCCGGTCTTCATCTCCGCGATCTGCCCGCGGTGCAGGACGATGCCGCCCATGAGCTGCACGTCGAAGTGCCGCTGGCCCAGCGTGCGCTTGGCGGCTTCGCGCACGGTGGCGAAGGCCTCCGGCAGCAGGTCGTCGAGCGCCTCGCCCTTCGCGAGCCGCTCGCGCAGCCAGGGCGTGCGCGCCTTCAGCGCCTCGTCGTCGAGCGCGGCGAGCCCGGGCTCCAGCGCATTGATCGCGTCGACGGTCCGGCGCATCGCGCGGACGACGCGGTCGTTGGACGAGCCGAAGATGGAGCGTACGAGGGCGCCGAACATGCGCGCGTGTCCTTCGGTTCTTCCTGACGGTTCCGCGCCGCCCGCGGCGACGCGCCAGGTCCCGCAGGAGGGCGCGAACAGATAAGTCCCGCAAGGGGATGTGTCAACTTGACGGGCGCTTGTGGGGGGCGTCGCGCGCGGGCAAGATGCGATGCAGCGCCACCCCGGTCCCGAAAGGTCCTCGAGATGCCCAATCCCACGCGCGCCGTGCTCCTCGCCGGCGCCGCGCTGCTCGTCCTCGCCGCCGCGGGCCCGGCCCTGGCGCAGCAGCCGGCCTCGCAGATTCAGGCGCTCGACGCCACGGGGGACGCGGTGGTCGCGATCGTCGACGGCGCGGCGATCAGGAGGTCGGACATCCAGGCCGCCCAGCGCGGCCTGCCCGCCCAGTTCCAGCAGATGCCGCTCGACATGATCCTGCCGATGCTCGTGGACCAGGTCATCAACCAGAAGCTCCTGTCGCTCGCCGGCCGGCGCGAGAAGATCCAGGACGAGCCGGACCTGCGCGCCCGCGTGGCGAGCTACGAGGACCGACTGGTCCAGAACGCCTACCTCACGCGCAGGATCGCGCCGCAGGTGACCGATGCCGCGGTGGAGGCGCGCTATCGCAAGATCGTCGCGGAGACGCCGGCGGAGAGCGAGATCAGCGCGCGGCACATCCTCGTCGCCACCGAGCAGAAGGCGAGGGAGATCATCGCGGCGCTGGCGCGCGGCGGCGATTTCGCCAAGCTTGCCGCGGAGAACACGATCGATCCCTCCGGC
>VGDA01000298.1 GCA_016869915.1 Alphaproteobacteria bacterium | reverse complement strand
CAGCTACGTGTCGCGCCGCACGGGGCTGAGCCGCGTCGGCGCCGACGGGCGCACCGAGCACCGGGAGTTCGGCCCGGCCTCCGACTGGATGGTCAACGGCATCGCGATCGACGCCGATGGCAGCTTCCTCGTCGCCAATCTGGGCGGGCTCGGCGGCGTGTGGCGCTGGACGCCGCGCACCGGCCCCGTGCCCTTCCTGGTCGAGCTCGACGGCGCGCGGCTGCCGGGCGCGGTCAACTATGTCGGGCTCGACGCGCGCGGCCGCGCCTGGGTCTCGATCAGCACGCGGCTGTCGCCGCGCGACCTTGCCTTCAACCGCGGCGTCGACGACGGCTTCATCGTGCTGGTCGACGAGAGGGGCGCGCGCATCGCCTGCGACGGGCTCGGCTTCACCAACGAGTCGCATGTCGATCCCTCGGGGCGCTGGCTCTACGTCAACGAGACCTATGCGCGGCGCATGACGCGCTTCGCGCTCGCCGAGGACGGCACGCTGGGCCGGCGCGAGGTGGTGGCGGAATTCCGCGACGGCGCCTTCCCCGATGGGATGGCCTTCGACGCGGAGGGCAATGTCTGGCTGGCCTGCGTGGTCGCCAACCGGCTCCTGCGCGTGACGCCGTCGGGCCGGCAGGAGGTTCTGCTCGACGGCTCGGATCCCGCGACCAGTCGCGCCGCCGACGCGGCCTGGGAGGCCGGGCGCTTCGACCGGCCCACGCTCAACCGCGGCGAGTCGCTCGCGCTGGGCAACCTCGCCTCGGTCGCCTTCGGCGGGCCGGACCTGCGCACGCTCCACATGGGCTCGCTCGCCGGCACCCGGCTGGCGACGCTGCGCGTGCCGGTGGCGGGCGCGCGGCCGCGCCACTGGCTGGCGCGCCCGGGCTTCTGATGCGCGCGCGGCTTTACAGTTCTTAGCGTCCGGCGCTCCGCGGGCCCGGCTAGTGTCGAGCTACGTCCCGGCACGGCTTCGACGCCGGCGGGCCGCATGCGATCCAGGAGGCCGTCCATGTCGATTTCAAGGCTTGCCGCGCGCAGCCTCGCCCTGCTCGCCGCCGCGTTCGTCGTCCTCGGCCTCGCGGTCGCGTCCGCGCAGCCGCTGCCCGCTCCGGCGGGCACGCCGATCCTCGAGATCAGCGGCAGGATCTCGGTCACCAACGGCGACGCGCGCGCGCGCTTCGACCTCGCGATGCTAGAGGCGCTCGGCGTCTCGCGCACCCGCACGACCACCGCCTGGACGAATGGCCCGCAGGACTTCGAGGGCGTCTCGCTCAAGGCGCTGCTCGAGCGCGTCGGCGCCTTCGGCGACCGGATCGAGGCCGTCGCGCTGAACGACTACAAGGTCGAGATCCCGGTCTCCGACTTCGCGCGCTGGCCCGTGATCCTCGCCTGGCGGCAGAACGGCCAGCTGATGCGCGTGCGCGACAAGGGGCCGCTCTGGATCGTGTATCCGCAGGACGACTTCCCCGCGCTGAACAACAAGGAGGCGCAGGGGAAGTGGACGTGGCAGCTCAAGGAGATCCGCGTCAAGTGAGCGCGCGCCGCGCCGCCGCGCCTCCCCGCCATGCGCCCTGACCTGCGCGCAGCGCGGCGCCGCTGGCGGTCGCTCGCGGTCCTGGCCGCGGTCGCGCTGTCCGCGCTCGGGATCGCGGCGTCGCTCTATTCCTTCCACGCGCTCGTCACGCGCTTCTACGTCACGAAGGAAAACCTCGTCTTCGTCTCGACGCGCGCCGAGGTCGAGCTGGCGCGCTACTCGAGTTCCCTCCTCGGCATGGTCGCGGCGCGCGGCGCCTCGGCCGAGGCGCTCGCCGAGGCGGAACTGCGCTTCGACATCTTCCTCAGCCGCCTCGAGCTGTTCCGTGGCGGCTTCGTCGCAGAGGCCCTGTTCGAGGGGCAGGAGGAACGCGCGCTGCTGGCGCGGATCGAGACGATCGAGCAGGCGCTTGACCCCCGCGCCGTGCAGGACTGGTCGCCCGAGGGCATGCGCGCCCTGGAGCGCAGGATCTCCGGCGTCGCGCTGCTGATGCAGGAGATCTCGCTGATCGCGCTGCGTCGCGAGCTGCGCTCCGAGAAGGAGCTCCTGCGCGTCCTCGACACCAGCGTCGCGGCCTCGGGGGCGTTCTTCGCCATGGGCACGCTCGCGCTGCTGTTCTTCCTGCGCGCGCGCAGCCGGGCCCTGCGCAACGCCGAGCGCGCGCGCGCGGCGGCCGAGGCGGCCGACCGCGCGAAGGGCGACTTCCTCGCCAAGATGAGCCACGAGATCCGCACGCCCCTCAACGCTGTGATCGGCCTCACCAACCTACTCGGCGGCACGGCGCTCGCGACCCAGCAGCGGCAATTCGTCGAGACGATGGAGGCGGCGGGGAGCCAGCTGCTCCAGGTCGTCAACGACGTGCTGGACTTCTCGCGCCTGCAGGCGGGGCGCGTCGAGATCGCCGCCGCGCCGATCGAGCTGCGCGGCTTCGTCGACCGGCTCCTGCTGGTGATCGGCGGCCTGCCCGGCGCCTCGCGCCTCGCCATCTCCAGCAGCATCGCGCCGGACCTGCCTGCGCGCATCCTCGGCGACGACGCGCGGCTGATGCAGGTGCTGTCCAACCTCCTGGCTAACGCGGTCAAGTTCACCCGCGAGGGCGAGGTCCGTCTCGACGTCTCGGCCGAGCGCGGCCCCGATGGCGGCGAGGTCCTGCGCTTCGCGGTATCCGACACCGGGCCCGGCATCCCGGAGGAGATGCGCGACGAGATCTTCGAGCCCTTCCGGCAGGCCGGCGCCGAGAGGCTTCGCCCGCACGAGGGCACCGGCCTCGGCCTCTCGATCAGCCGCGGCCTTGCCCGCCTGATGGGAGGCGACGTCGTGCTCGCGCCCGCCTCCGGCCGCGGCGCGTGCTTCGTGACGATGATCCCGCTGCGCGCCGCGGCGACCCAGGACGACGCGCGCGTCGCCGCGCCCGTGGCGTCGCGATCGGGGCCGCTCGCGATCCTCGTGGCGGAGGACACGCCCACCAACCAGCTCGTCATCCGCCTGATGCTCGAGGGCCTCGGCCATCGCGTGCGCATCGCGGCGAACGGCGTCGAGGCCGTCGAGGCCTTCGTGGCGGAGGCCTGCGACCTCGTCCTGCTCGACATCCAGATGCCGCTGATGGACGGGTTCGAGGCGGCGCGCCGCATCCGAGGTTCCGGCGCGCGCGGCCGCGCGGTGCCCATCCTCGCGCTCAGCGCCTTCACCCAGCCCTCGGACCGCGACGAGGCGACGCGCTGCGGCATCGACGGCTTCCTGTCCAAGCCCGTGCGCCAGAAGAACATCGCCGAGGCGCTGTCCCGCTTCGCCGGCGAGGCGCCGCGCGCGGCCTGAGTCGCCGGCCCCGGCGAACGTGGCGCTTGTCGGCGCGCGGGCGTCGCGCGCAACATCAGGCTCCACTCGCGGAGCCGCGCCATGTCCCCGAAGATCGACCCGATCACCTTCGAGCTGTTCAAGAACGCGATCTTCTCGATCGCGGACGAGATGGCGCTCACGGTCGTGCGCACGACCTACTCGGGCGTGCTCAAGGACAACATGGACTTCTCCACCGGCTTCGCCGACGCCGAGGGCAAGCTGGTGGCGCAGGGCCTGACGCTGCCGGGCCACCTGGGCTCGGTGCCGACGGCGATGGAATCGATCATGCGGCACTTCGCCGGCGACATCGCCGAGGGCGACGTCTTCGTCATGAACGACCCGTTCGACGGCGGCATGCACCTGCCGGACATCTTCGTCTTCAAGCCGCTCTTCCACCAGGGCGAGCGCCTCGCCTTCGCCTGCACCGTCTGCCACCACACCGACGTCGGCGGGCGCGTGGCCGGATCGAACGCTTCCGACTCGACCGAGATCTACGCCGAGGGCCTGCGCATCGCGCCGATGAAGCTCTACGAGGCGGGCAAGCTCAACCAGACCATCATGACCTTCATCGACCGCAACGTGCGCGTGCCGGTGAAGGTCTTCGGCGACCTGCGCGCGCAGCTCGCCGCCTGCCACATCGCCGAGCGCCAGTTCGCCGACCTCGTGGCGCGCCATGGCGCGGTCGAGGTCCGCGAGCTGATGCGCGAGACGGTCGACTACGCGGAGCGCATGACCCGCGCGGCGCTCGAGAAGCTGCCCGACGGCGAATGGAGCTTCGAAGACTGGATCGACGACGATGGCGTCGACTATGGCAAGCCGATCCGCCTCTTCGTCACGATCCGCAAGAAGGGCGGCCACATGGTCGTCGACTGGACCGGCACCAGCCCGCAGGTGAAGGGCGCGATCAACAACACGCTCTCCTTCACCAAGGCCGCGAGCTACACGGGCGTGCGCTCGGTCCTGCCGCCGGGCATCCCGAACAACGAGGGCGTGTTCCGCGCGATCGAGGTCGTGTGCCCGCCGGGCACGGTGGGCAACGGCGTGCTGCCCGCGGCCTGCGCGGCGCGCGGCCTCACGGGCTTCCGCATGACCGACTGCATGTTCGGCGCGCTCGCCATGATGCTGCCCGACCGCGTGAAGGCGGCCGGCGACGGCGGCAACACCGGCATCTCGATCGGCGGCTACGACGACGCGCGCAAGCCCTTCATCTACGTCGACTTCACCTGCGGCGCCTGGGGCGCGCGGCCCTGGGCCGACGGGCTCGACGGCAACTCGCACATGTTCGCCAACATGGCCTCGCACTCGATCGAGGTGACGGAGGCCGAGCACCCGATCTCGCTGCTCGCCTACGAGTTCGTCCCCGACCGCGCGGGCGCCGGTCGCTTCCGCGGCGGCGTGCCCTTCATGCGCGACTACCGCTTCAACGAGGCGGAGGGCACGCTGCAGGTGCGCAGCGACCGCCGCGACCACCGGCCCTTCGGCCTCTATGGCGGCTCGCCCGGCGCGCCGAGCTCGAACCACCTCGACCCCGACGGCGAGAACCGCCCGCTGCCCGGCAAGTTCACGATGACCGTCCGGCGCGGCGACGTGCTGCGCCACGTGCTGGCCGGCGCGGGCGGATGGGGCGACCCGCTCGAGCGCGACCCCGCGGCAGTGCTCAAGGACGTGCGCAACGAGCTGCTCTCGCCGGCGCGCGCGCGGCAGGACTACGGCGTCGTCGTCGACATCGCGAGCTGGACCGTCGA